>DPHE01000088.1:0-9782 GCA_003521815.1 Colwellia sp. | reverse complement strand
AAATAGGCTAATAGGCCTAAATTTATTACACCTATTGTTTTATTAGGAGGAAACTATGTCTGACAATTTACACAGTGCACTTATAGAAGCAATCAACGATGAGTATAAGGCGCGCGCAACATACCGTGCCGTCATTAATAAGTTTGGTGAAATACGGCCATTCATTAATATAGTGGAAGCAGAAGGACGTCATATTCAAGCCTTATTACCCTTGTTTGCTAAATATAATATTGCTTTACCCACTGATGATTGGTATTCACGTGTAGAAACACCCCTGTCTATTATTGATGCATGTCACTTAGGCGTTGCCGATGAGATCGACAATGCAGAGATGTATGACAGGTTGCTTGATTCAACAATAGACTACCTTGATGTTCAGGAAGTACTAAAAAAACTACAAAAAGCATCAAAAGAAAATCATCTTCCCGCTTTTCAGCGTTGCGTCGAAAAAGGTGGTTGCAAAAGAGGTAGCGGAAAAAGAAAGGGTGGAAAAGGAGAAGTTAGAGAACAACGCTTTAAATAGGTTTTTAACATGGAAAATACATTTTGGACAGCTCTTGCCACGAGTTCTTTAGCAGCCATTGTTACTTCAATTGGCATATATACAATACGTAAATATACCGATTGGGGTCAGCGTAATAGTACATACTTTATGTGTTTCGCCGCAGGTGTTCTCATCTCGGCCTCATTTCTTCACATTATTCCTAAATCATTATCAATGAACCCTGATTCTGCTATTTATTTGTTAGTTGGATATTTTGGGCTACATTTATTTAATCGTTTTATTACAGTATTTGTATGTCAAAAAAACCTGAACAAGAGAAATATGGCCTTGGGCTTGTTTCAATGATGGGTATTGGCTTCCACTCGTTTATCGATGGTTTTATCTACTCTATTGCTTTTACCGTGAGTATTTTTACAGGATTTCTCGCCACTGCGGGCATGGTTTTACATGAATTTCCTGAAGGTATCATTACTTATCTATTATTAATACGAGGCGGATTCAGTGAGAGAAAGGCTATGATTCTCTCACTGTTTGCAGCAGCACTGACCACTCCGATTGGAATGCTGGTTTCATACCCACTCATAAGTGATATTAGTAAACCAATGTTAGGTTCATTGTTATCAGCATCAGCAGGTGCACTACTTTATGTCGGTGCAACGCATCTATTACCTAAAGCTGAACAAGAACACAAAAAATATAGTTTTGTTGCATTGGGTGGTGGCGTGCTAGTTGCTATAATAATATTTTTATCAAAAGCTTGATTTAATAGTGAGTCCTGTATTGACATAATTGCCATACAAGACATTAAACTATCGCCATGTTACCTTTACTTTGTAGCCATGTTTTTCGATCACCACTGCGTTTTTTTGATAGCAACATATCCATCGTCTCAATGGTTTCACTGTGCTCTTCATCAAGCGCCGTTAATTGTACTAAGCGGCGGGTATTCGGATCCATGGTGGTTTCACGTAATTGTGGGGGATTCATTTCACCCAAGCCTTTAAAGCGCTGTACGTTGACTTTTCCACGTTTTTTTTCTGCTTCAATTCGATCAAGAATACCTTCTTTTTCTGCTTCATCTAGCGCGTAAAATACTTCTTTACCAATATCAATGCGATACAATGGCGGCATGGCTACATAAACATGCCCTGCTTGTACTAGTGGTAAAAAGTGTTGCGTAAATAAGGCACATAATAAGGTAGCAATATGCAGACCATCAGAGTCAGCATCGGCAAGAATACAAATTTTACCGTAACGTAATTCTGATAAGTCATCGCTATCGGGATCGATACCTAAGGCAACAGAAATATCATGGACTTCTTGCGAGGCTAGGATTTGTCCTGAATCAACTTCCCACGTATTAAGAATTTTACCTCTCAGTGGCATAATGGCTTGTATTTCACGATCACGTGCCTGTTTCGCACTACCGCCTGCAGAGTCACCTTCCACTAAAAATAATTCTGTGCGTAATAAATCTTGGCTACCACAATCGGTGAGTTTTCCAGGTAATGCTGGACCTTGGGTAATCTTTTTTCGTACCACTTTTTTACTTGCTCGCAGTCTTTTTTGGGCGTTGTTGATACAAAAGTCTGCGAGGGTTTCCGCTATATCCGTATGTTCATTTAGCCATAAGCTAAAAGTGTCTTTCACTACGCCGATTACAAACGCGGCACATTGACGTGATGATAAACGCTCTTTAGTTTGACCGGCAAATTGTGGATCTTGCATTTTGATCGATAAGATATAACTACATTTGTCCCAGATATCATCAGGGGTTAATTTAATGCCTCGGGGAACTAAGTTTCGAAATTCACAAAATTCACGCATCGCTTCTAACAAGCCTTGGCGTAACCCGTTAACATGCGTACCGCCTGCAATAGTAGGGATTAAGTTAACATAACTTTCGCCTATACCTTCTCCGCCTTCAGGCAGCCAAGTTACTGCCCAGTCAGCCGCCTCATTTTGCGAAGAAAACACGCCAACAAAAGGTTCTTCAGGCAGAGTAATATAGCCTTTAACTGATTCTTTTAAATAATCAGTTAAACCATCTTCATAGCACCATTCGTACTTTTTATTTTCAATTTTGTCATGAAACTTAAGGGTTAAGCCCGGACATAATACTGCCTTCGCCTTTAATAAATGTGTAAGTTTTAAAACTGAAAATTTAGCTGAATCAAAATAACTAGGGTCAGGCCAAAACTTTACTCGTGAACCCGTATTGCGTTTACCAACAGTGCCCGTTTGAGTTAACTCTTCAACTTTATCACCATTTTCAAAAGCCATTTCATAGACGATACCATTACGCCTTACGGTCACATCAACACGTGTTGATAAAGCATTAACTACAGAAATACCTACGCCATGCAAGCCACCTGAAAACTGATAGTTTTTATTGGAAAACTTACCACCCGCATGCAACTTACAAAAAATGAGTTCAACACCTGAAACGCCTTCTTCTGGGTGGATATCTGTTGGCATACCACGACCATCATCAATAATTTCTAATGATTGATCGATATCTAATACCACTGAAATATTTTGTGCATGGCCTGCAAGCGCTTCGTCCACCGAGTTATCAATAACTTCTTGACCTAAATGATTCGGGCGAGTGGTATCAGTATACATACCTGGACGACGGCGAACGGGTTCTAAACCGCTGAGTACTTCAATTGAGTCGGAGTTATATTGGTCGGTCATGTTTATAGTATCTTTATAAATATTATTTTTGTTTGGTGTTTTTACTGTATTAAAAACGGTTGAGTTGAAAAAAATCTGCTATTGCCGGTAAATGTTGCTCAAAATCGACAAAACTATGATCACCACCCTGCTCGATTACTAATCGGCAGTGTTGGTACTTTTCAACTGCTTGTTGGTAATTTAACACTTCATCATCGGTTTGTACCATAACTAGATAATTATTTTTTTTCTGCATATCGAAACTAGGGGATTTTGGTTCAATCGCTTTTAGTTCAATCATATGATCTCTGGTGACTTGATAAACCTCTCCTGTATAAGGATTTACTTGTTCTCCAAGATAGTCTTTCAGTAATTCAAAAGGCTTAATTGCAGGGTTAATGAGTACACTTGGATAATTATATTTCTCTGACAAGTAGCTAGCAAAGTACCCACCTAATGAGGAACCCATTAAGTACCATGAAGTATTAGTTTGATAAGATTGAATGATGTGTTCAAGTTGATTAATAGCCTCTTTGGGATTACTAGCAAGTTGCGGACAATAGAAATGAACCTGAGGAAAGTATTTGCATAAATATTGTCGTGTTTGCTCTGCTTTAATAGATAAAGGGGATGAGTTAAAACCATGAATATACAGAATGTTTTTTTGCATTGGTGTACTTCTATCAAATTAGATTTTTTAAGGAGTAAGCGCTTAAGGAGTGATAATTTTACTGGTCATTGTACCATTACTGTTAAGGTAAAATAATCGATAACTTGGCACAATAGAGTCCATTTTTTCTTTAGTCTCGCCAAATTGGACAGACGTTGCAGGGCAAGTATAAATAGCAACCTGGTCTTTAATTAGCTGGCTAGCTCGGTGTACATGCCCACAGGCAATGGCTTTTATATTCATGTTTTCATTATTTAATTGATTAATAGTTTGCCAAAAAACTTGCTGATTTATTAAGCCATGTTTATCAATATAATAGCCAATATTGACCGGATGATGGTGCATCATTAGTAATTGAAATTTATTTTTATCTATTCGTTGAGCTAATTCAGTTAAGGATTTTTGGCTAACCAAGCCAGATGGCGTGTCACTCTTACTGTCTACTAGCTGTAATTGCCAAAAATCATGGCTGATTGTGCTATTCATTTGAAAGTTTGGCGCAGTTAAGTGTTTTGCCATCATCTTTTTATCATCGTGATTGCCTGCTAAGAAATACACCGGGATAGAAAACTTAGCCTGCGCGATAGCTTCAACAAAATATTGATACGATAACTCAGAATGGTCTTGGGTAAGATCGCCTGTGAATACTGCACAATCAACAGTCTCTCGTTGTGCAATATCAGTTAACACTCGGGTTAAATTTTGCCAAACATTAGCACCAAAATGTTTGGCATTTTTATCTGCAAACAAGTGGCAATCGCTGAATTGAGCAATAGTAAAAGCTTTTAGTTGGTTTTTTTTTTGCATTTTTTACCTTTTTTACTACGCTGCCATCGCTAGTTTGGTAATTCCACATTAACTTGTCCGTGCGTTAAGCAAAGGTGTAACCACTCATTCAAAAATTGATTGATTTGCTGCTTCTCATCTTGCTGGTGCATGTATTTATTTGGGTAATCGTAACGAGATTTCACTTGATGAATGTCTTGGCTGCTAATGACTTCAGCCATGTGAGCATCGTGATATAAACGAATAGACATACGAGGATGCAAAGAATGCAGTATGGTTTTACTTGTCGACTTTTCTTGTTCAAAGCCCGTCTGCCCAAGCATTTTCTGTTCAAACGTAATAAGCGAAGTATAACGAGTCACTTCAATAACCGTTATCGCATAGGCAAGGTGATCATGAATAAAAAAATAGCGCTGTTGATCAAGTTGAGTTTGATCCGCCTGTATTTTTAAAAATAAAAAATAGTTATTGGCGCACAAAGACATCAAACTAACGAGGTTAGGTCGATATTTTTTTCTGCTATTAACGGTACGACTTGGGAAAAAACTCACTTATCAGAGCCCTTTATCATTATAAACGTTGATGATTTATTGCTAACCATTGTAAGCCAATTATAGTTGCAGCGTTACTAATTTTGCCCTTAGTAAGTAATGCTAGAGCCTCATTACGTGAAACGACATGTAACAGTATGTCTTCATTTTCATGGGCTAATCCATAAGCACTACCTGATAATACCTTACTGCTATCAAAGGTTGACCAATATAAATGAATACATTCACTCGTGCCTCCAGGGCTAGAGAAATATTTCATAATCAGTTTTATTGATTCTGCCTTTAATTCAATATTGGCTTCTTCTTTCGCTTCACGAACAGCCACATCAATTTGACTTTCTTTTTCATTAAACATACCCGCAACAAACTCAAGCATCCACGGCGTTTCATTTACCCGTAATACACCAGGTCTAAATTGCTCTAATAACAATAACGCGTCTTTTTTAGGATCATAAAGCATCACCACAACCGCATCACCACGCTCAAATATTTCACGCGTAAAGGTATCGCTTTGATCGCCAGAAAATAGTTTATGATTAAGACGATATTCATTCATCTTAAAAAACCCGTGATATTTTGTTTCAATAGCCGAGATAGTGACATCCGTTTTATCATATTGAAGCATTGAAACTTGCTTGTTTTTATTGTCTTGCATAAATAATCTCTTTTTAATTATAATTTGTTACAATAGTAAACACATATTTTATTTGGTTAATATAAAAAATAGTTACGATAACTAAGTATAAAACTTAATATGAGTACAAATATCTACTCAAGGAAAGGCTTACCCATGAAAAAAACATTAAGTACATTAATTATAGCTATCGCCAGTGTAATAACTAGCGCTAATGCTCAAGCCGAAGATTTATTAACCGTTTATCAGCAAGCTCTATTAAATGATACTGTGGTATTGAAAGCAAAGGCACAGTTTGAGATTGTTAAAGAAGACATTGAACAAACACGTGCTGTTTTATTACCCCAAATCAATGCTTTTGGCAGTTATTCTGATGGGGAAAGAGAGTCATATCCTGATGACTCTAAGGTAACGACTGAATTTAATTCTTTAGGTTATGGGGCTAGCTTAAAAATGCAGCTTTATCATCATAATAGTTGGTTAAGCTTGGATATTGCTAAAAAATCAGCACACCAAAGTGATTTAGTTTACCAAGTCGCAAAACAAGATTTAATACTTAGAGTAACCCAAGCATATTTTGCTCTGCTAGGCGCCAAGGATGACTTAGAATTCGCGCAAGCAGAAAAAGCGGCTATAGCCCGTCAACTTGAACAAACTAAGCAACGATTTTCTGTTGGCTTAACCGCTATAACCGATGTACATGAAGCACAAGCACAATATGATACTGCGGTCACCGAAGAAATACGTTCAGAAAATGCTATTTATAATGCTGAGGAAGAATTACGGGTAATCACTAATACTTACCCTAGGGATATCAGCATACTCAATACGGATAGATTTAGTACAACGACGCCTAACCCAAATAGTGCTGATGAATGGCAACAAACCGCCGAAGCGAAAAATTTAGATTTAATAACCGCTAAAGTAGGTATAGATATTTCTAAACAAGCTATTGATGCGGCGAGATCGGGGCATTATCCTACCTTGGATTTTGGTGCTAGCTATAATTCTATAGATGGTGAAACAGATATATCTAACGATCCTAGACTTAATGACTACTCTGTTGGCGTAACATTGAATGTGCCAATTTACTCTGGTGGCGCCATTCAAAGTTCTGTACGTCAAGCCCAAAATCGCTTTGTATTGGCTAGTCAAGATCTAATGCAAACCCACCGCGGTGTTGTTCGTACTACACGTAATGCTTATAACACGGTTATAGCTACTATTTCAGGTATTAGAGCTTTGGAACAATCGGTACTCAGTGCTAGCAAGGCGTTAGAAGCTATAGAAGCAGGCTTTGAAGTAGGTACTCGTACCATTGTTGATGTATTAGACAGTACTCGTAACTTGTATAATGCTAAACGTAATTTATCATCAACACGTTATTCTTATATTCAAAATGTTTTATTATTAAAACGTGCTGGTGGCACTATCACTGATGAAGATATCACCGCGATTAACGCTGGATTAATGGCTAGAAACTAAACATAAAAAACATCCAAAGAGCACACGCATAGCATGTGCTCTTTTTTTTTCTTGTCCTGAAATGTGTTTACATCAAACTTCTAAAAAACGCGACCAACTGTTTAGCCTCACGCTGAACGGAATAATGTGCTAACACCCGTTCTCGTCCATCAATTCCCATTTGCGCTAATTTTTCTTCATTATTAAGCAGTAAATCCATTTTATCTACAACTGCAGGTAAATCATTAACAGGCACAACATAACCATCAGTTCCTTCACGAACGACTTCAGGCCATGCACCCGCTTCACTTGCTAATACAGCTGCACCACTACTCATAGCTTCTAAAATGGTTAAACCGAAACCTTCATTTTCACTTAATGCTACAACTAAAGACAAACCACTAAAAATTTTAGGAATATCAGCAAAGTTTTGTTCTCCAGCGAAAATAATACGCTGACTTAAACCTGCTTGCTCAACTTCTACCTGTAATTCATTAACAAAACTTTCATTACTTGAGCTAATTGAGCCAACAACAACGGCGGTATAATCTGGATATTTATCAAGTAACTCAATACAGCCTTTAACGAAAAGATGGACACCCTTTTGTGCTCTAACTCGTCCTAAGATGGCAATACCTCTTTTACCTTTTTCAACACCTTTAGGTAATAAACTTAATGATTGCCAAACCTTTGCTTTATCAACTGGTGGTGTATAAACCTCGGTATTCACACCATGATAAATAATAGCATCAGGTTTTCGGTGCAAATAGCTCGCTGATGCCTTACACATAGCTAATACCGCATCCATCTTATCAGTTACCCATAGAGTTGAACCACTGCGATAACGCTGTGCTGCGCTACTAAAAATGATTTTGATTTTACTACGAAAAACATGTTTTAAAATCAACGCTTGGATCATTTCATCAACACGACGGGCATGAAAAATTCTAAAACGCCCATCCGCTAATGGTTTAAAACACATTTTAGCCACTTGCCAAAAACTAATATGTAACGATTCATCCGTTAAATGGTGTTTTCCCATTACTCGCAAGTTAATTAATTTTTGTTGCTCAGACAATAACTGCAACATAGTTGAGGTAACGCCAGAAAAGTTTGAATTGGAATTTCCAATAATTAATTCTATTTCACTTTGGCGATTAGTTTGATTTTCTGCTGTATTCATTTTATCTACACACTGACCATGTCTAAAACAATAATGACTATTCTACGATAAAACCTGTGTAGACTATATAAGTTAATTGCCCATTTTCAGGTAACCTAGGTATAATAATTCCCTGCGAAAATTCCTAGCAACTTTAATGAGCTGCTTTATTAAGAGTAAATACTGTGAGTCGAAATAAAGTTTTACAACCTGATTTTAAATTAGCTTTTTTATACCCTAAATATTGGCTAACTTGGTTAGGTGTTATAATTCTCTATAGCATTTCATGGTTACCCTATAAATGGCAATTAGGTTTAGGTCGGTTGATTGGCCGTTTACTTTTTAAAATGGGATCTAAAAGAAAACATATTGCTGACACCAACTTAAAATTATGTTTCCCAAAAATGAGTGAACAAGAACGCCGACACATTTTGAAAAAGAACTTTGAAAACACGGGTATTGCTTTATTAGAAACAGGCATGGGTTGGTGGTGGCCAAATTGGCGCGTTAAACGTAAAGTAAATGTAGTTGGTTTAGAGCATATTGAGAAAGCGAAACGTGAAGGTAAAGGTGTTTTATTATTAACAATGCATTACTTAAGTGTTGAAATGAATGCTAGAGGTATAGGTTACGGTCACCCAATGGTGGTCTTTTATCGTCCACATAATAATCAACTAATGGAATATTTTCAGTTCCGAGGCCGAGGCCGTTCTAACAAATATATGTTAGGTAAACGTGATGTTAAAGGTTTAATAAAAGCATTAAGAGATGGAGAAGCTTGCGTTTACTTACCTGATCAAGATTATGGTAGAAACCGTAGTTTATTCGTACCATTTTTTGGAGTAAAAGAAGCAGCTACGACAACAGGAACCTTAATTTTTGCTCGACAAAAAAATGTTGAAACCATGATGTTAATTCCCACTAGAAATGACAATGACGATGGTTACACTATGGAGATTATGCCACCACTGACAAATTTCCCAACCAAAGATGACGAAGCAGATCTTATCCGTGTAAATCAAGAACTGGAGAAAGCTATTTCTCAAAAACCCGAACAATATATGTGGTTGCATCGACGTTTTAAAACACGTCCAGATCCAGACTCTCCTTCTTTATACAAGTAGCTATTTGATTTTTATGGAAAAAACAAATATTTTAAGGCAGTTAAATCAAGACTATATGATTTCAACAATAGACATAATATGTCATTGATGCTATTAATAACCTTAACGATTCACTACCTGTCCTACTCGAAGTGTATTTATCGAGAAACTAGTGTTAAAGTTGTTAGATGCTAGCGTGATAAATCACTGGCATAACGCCCTTATAAGAGT
>DPHE01000054.1:11979-12920 GCA_003521815.1 Colwellia sp. | reverse complement strand
ACCGTTTTGATATCGATGATAAGAGCACTGTTTAAGTCCCATTTTATAACAAAAATCATTAAAACTATTAAAGTCACTTTTAGTAAATATTTGCTCTTTTTTTGTCAACAAACCATCTACATACATGACATCGCCATTAATATTACAATTTGCAATAGCCGAATAAGGTTTACCATATTCAGAGACTTTTAATGCTCGAACCATTTTTACTTCGAAAATCCATTCACCAACTTGAACATGTTTTGACATTGACCCATCCATTTGACACCATTAAAAATTTAAGCATAAACTTAAATAAGTAAAATTCCGTTAATAAAATTATAGCAGTATTAAGGTGAAAATCTAATCAAATATAGAGTTTTATCTTATATCATAAAAATCAATTACTTAATTAACTTACCTTAACCCATTATTATTAATAAAGAAGCAGATATATATCATATGCCCACTAGCAAAACAGGATATCCATGGATGTCATCGTTATAGAAAAGAACACAATAAAGGGGTGAAATTTTAAGTTTAATAATAACAACGACAACAATGGGAACAACAATGACAACATTAATTTGGTGCTTATTTATTGCAACACTCTTACCCTTTTTATCAAAAGGACCCGTTGCTTATGCTATGAATAAGTTGGGTGGTTATAATAATCATCATCCACGCGATCAACAAAGTAAGCTAACCGGTTTTGGTGCGCGTGCATTAGCTGCACATCAAAATGCTTTTGAATCATTAATAATTTTCGCTCCTGCAGTTTTATTAGCAATAGCCACACAAAACACTGATAAAAATATAATCTTACTCGCAATAGTACATGTGTGTGCACGTGTGCTGTATAACGTCTTATATTTAGTGAATATAGATAAACTACGTTCCTTGGTTTGGGGTGTAGCCACACTAAGCAGTTTTGCCATTATTTGGCAATGTATCCCATAAAA
>DPHE01000054.1:11362-11723 GCA_003521815.1 Colwellia sp. | reverse complement strand
ACACAGTGAGCGAAAAATTAGATTTAAACGAAATACGTAAACAAATAACCACTTTAGATCAAGAATTACTTACCTTGTTTGCTAAACGTCGCGCACTCACACTCAATGTTGCTAAAAGTAAAATACAGCAGATTCGTCCTATTAGAGATCAGCAACGCGAACAAGAGTTGTTAATTCGTTTAATAAAACAGGGTAAAACACTCGGTTTAGATGCCCACTATGTTACTAGTATTTTTCAAACTATCATTGAAGACTCGGTATTAAATCAACAAGCTTTATTACAACGCTTAGCAAATCCTGATACTCAAACACCAACAATTAGCGTTGCTTTTCTAGGTGATAAAGGCTCATATAGTTATTT
>DPHE01000054.1:0-10957 GCA_003521815.1 Colwellia sp. | reverse complement strand
AAAACGATTTATGCTCATGGTCAACCCTTTGCACAGTGTAGTAATTTTTTAGATAAACAAAGTAATATACGTATAGAATACTGCGAGAGCACTGCTGATGCTATGGTTAAAGCTTCTGAATTGCAAGATGACACTGTTGCTGTCATCGGCAGCGAAGAAGGCGGGCAACTCTACAAACTACAAGCCCTAGAAAAATCTATTGCTAATCAAAATGAAAATAAAACACGCTTTATCCTGGTCGCAAGAAACTCTGTCGATGTTGCTGAACAAATACCAGCAAAAACAACCATTATTTTATCAACAGGACAAAAAGCAGGTGCATTAGTAGAATGTTTATTGGTACTAAAAGAAAAAGGTATTAATATGTGTAAGCTTGAGTCTCGCCCAATCCAAGGTCGCCCTTGGGAAGAAATGTTTTATATTGATGTCGAAGCAAATTTGAAAAGTTTCGCGCTACAAGAAGCGATTAATGAAATGAGCGAACATACTAATTTTATTAAAGTATTAGGGTGTTACCCTATTGAGCATATTAGTCCTACTAGCGTACCAAGTAGCGAAATTTAATTATTCATTCTAAAATAACAAAATAAATCAGCAAATTAATTATTCATAAATGTGGCTAAACACATTAATTTGCTGTTCCTTTCTTAATTTTTTTCAGTAACAACTATTTTTGTTTTTTAGCAATCTCGTTAGCAATCGCTTGCGGAGAGCCTGTATTTCTACAAAGCCAATAATAAGCACCTGGTACAATAAACAACGTAAAAATACTCGCTAGTCCAACACCTGCAAAAATAACTATCCCAATAACCATTCTACTTTCTGCACCAGGTCCTGATGCTAACACTAAAGGTATTGCACTTGTCACAGTAGTAAAAGTCGTCATCACGATGGGCCGTAGCCTTTGTTGTGCCGCACTAATTAACGCTTTTTCAAACAAAATTTCTTTATCACGAAGTTGATTAGCAAATTCAACAATTAAAATACCATTTTTGGCTGCTAAACCAATCAACATGACAAGACCAATTTGACTGTAGATATTTAAGCTCATACCCATTAACTTGAGTCCTGCAAGTGCGCCCACCAACGCTAAAGGTACTGTTAACAAGATAACAAAGGGGTGAATAAAACTTTCAAACTGTGCAGATAGTACTAAAAAAGTGATTACAAGTGCTAACACAAAAATAAGTAAAATAGAGTGTCCTGATTCTTTTAACAATAACGATTGGCCCTTATAGGCTATTTGTACTTCTTCAGGTAAGTCTTTATCAGCAATGTTTTTCAAAAAATCTAAGGCATCTCCCAGTGCATAACCATCAGCTAAATTTGCAGTAATAGTAACGCTACGCAAACGATTATAACGATTTAAGCGAGATGACGTAGCGTTTTCAGAAATGCTAATTAAATTAGATAAAGGAATTAGCTCATTTGAACTGGATGAACGTACATAAATATTGTCAATATCACTAGGACTACGGTACTGCCTTTCATCTCCTTCAACAATCACATCATACTCTTCACCGCGATCGACAAAAGTAGTCACGCGGCGTTGGCCTAACATAGTCTCTAAAGTCTTTGCTATATCACCAACAGACACACCTAAATCATAAGCTCTATTATGGTCAATTTTCACCATCAATTGTGGGTAGGTTTCTTTATAGTCGCTGTTAATAGATGATAAATTAGGGTTTTTTTGTGCTTCTTTAATGAAGATATCACGCCATTTTGCAAGTTCACTATAAGTATTCCCCTGTAATACAAAAGCGACAGGCGTATTACTCCCTCCGCCGCCAATACCACGGCGCATCATTGCAAAAGCTCTTACGTCAGTAACACTTTGTAATTCTTTATTTATTTTACCAATAAACTCGAAGGTACCAAAAGCACGCTCTCCCCAATCAGGCATGCCTACGATAGCAATACCGCCTGTACCACCAAAACCAGGTACTCGCACAAGAACACGGTCTAGCTCATCACGTTCTTTATATGCTAATAATTTTTCTTCAATTTGTTGCATATTTTTAACATTATTTTCATAGCTGGCTCCCTCTGCTCCTTGCATAATCACAAATAAATTACCTCGGTCTTCTTTGGGTGTGTATTCCGATGGTAATTGTATAAATAACAAATACACTGCCAAAAGTGACATAGCTACGACGCTAAGGATAAGTAACGGCTGATGAATGCTTTTTGTTAATGCTCGAGCGTAAGCCGCTTCAAGCTTAGCAAAATTTTTATCTAAGAACTGTCCAAAAGAAGAGCTGCGCTCTCGATGCTTTAACATTTTAGAACACATCATAGGCGTTAGTGATAAGGCAGTAATACTTGAAAAAACAACAGCAGCTACAATAGCAATAGCAAACTCGGTGAATAAACGTCCAACATTCCCCGACAAAAAGACTAATGGAACAAATACAGAAACTAAAACTAATGTAGTCGCAATCACCGCAAAGGCAACCTCTCTCCCCCCTTCATAAGCGGCAATCAAAGGATCTTGACCATTTTCAATACGACGATAAATATTTTCTAAAACCACAATCGCATCATCAACGACTAATCCTATCGCTAGCACAAGTGCTAGTAAGGTAAGTAAATTGATAGAGAAACCAAACCAAGATAAGGTCATCATTGAACCAATTAAAGCAACTGGTACCGTAATCGCAGGAATAATTGTTGCTCTAACATTACCTAAGAATAAGAAAATAACTAACACAACCATTAACATCGATATAATTAAAGTGTTGTAAACTTCATCAATTGAACCTTGTATGAAAACAGATGTGTCATAACTATTAGTAATAGTTGTATCCATGGGTAACGAACTACGCACCGCGATCATTTCTTTACGTGCTGATTTTACTACCTCTAAAGTGTTGGCTTTTGATTGTTTTATAATGCCTAGCCCAACCATATTTTTGCCATTGCCACGAAACATATTTTCATCATCTTGAGCAGCAATACTGACTTGAGCAATATCACCTAGGCGCACAAGAGAATTATCTTTTGTTCGTGTAATAACCATACTAGAAAAATCTTGAGGGGTTAAATAACTACGCTGCACTCGAATAGAAAAATCTCGGTCAATCGACTCAACTCGACCTGCGGGTAATTCAATGTTTTCGCTTCGTAAGGTTGATTCGATATCTTGTACTGTTACGTTTCGAGCCGCCATTGCGGCACGATTTAATAATATTTTCATGGCATAAGTGCGACCACCACCTACTCGTACCCGCGCAACACCATCAACTACTGCAAACCGATCTAAAATATACCTTTTGGCATAGTCGGTAAGCTCTAAGGTAGTCATACTGTCACTTTGCAGCACAAACCACACAATAACACTTTCATCATCATTGGCTTTGAAAACTTCGGGTGGTTCTGCCTGTTCCGGTAAATTATTCAAAGCTCGAGAAATTCTGTCTCTTACATCGTTAGTTGCTGCATCAATATCACGGTCTAAATTGAATTCTATAGTAATATTAGATCGCCCCACTCGGGAATTAGAGCTAATAGTTTTTACACCTTCAATACCACTAATTCGGTCTTCGAGTAATTGGGTGATTTTTGTTTCAACGATTGCCGCTGAAGCCCCTGGATATGAAGTATTAATGCTGACAACAGGTGGATCAATATCAGGGTATTCTCTTAAAGGTAAAAATAAAAAAGCGACTATACCAAAAGTAATAATAAGTAAATTAATTACCGTAGCAAAAACAGGCCTTTTGACAGAAATATCAGATAAAATCACTTAGTTTCCGCCTCTAAAATTAGGTTTTTAGGCGGATTTAATACTTTTACTTTAGCTCCATCACGTAATTTTAATGCACCTTCAGTAACAACAAGCTCTTTTTGGTTAACTCCTTCTATTACTTCTACAATACCAGGTAGACGACGCCCAATAAGAATACTTTTACGACTAGCCATCTGATTATCACCATTAATAATAAATACAAAATGTTTATCTTCTATAGGAATTATTGCACTTTCAGGTAATTGCAATAATGTTTCAACTTGCCTTACTACCTCAATATTAAGCAACATACCTGGACGCAACGCTAAGCTTTCATTAGGGATCACTGCTCGTACTTTCAAGGAGCGAGTTACCGGGTTAATTCGAGTATCAATTGAACTTATTTTTCCAAAAAACTTTTGTTTTTTATAAGCGGCATTAAGTGCTATTACCGATTGCCCTAGCTTAATAGTAGGTAAAAACCTTTCGGGTAAATTAAAATCAACTTTGATTAGAGATAAATCATCAAGGCTCGTTATAACATCACCCGCATCAATATATGCACCTAAACTCACCTCCCTAAATCCCAACACACCATCAAACGGAGCTTTAATATTCAAATCATTTAATTTAGTGTGGGCACTTTGTAGCTGTGCAGCAATAGCTTTGGTTTTAGCTTCTTGTTGATCAACCAATGACTTTGAGGTTGCCCTTGAATTTAACAATTCTTGAAAACGCTTTAACTGCGCCATAGATTCAGATAAATTTGCTTCCAGTTCATTTACTTTAGCCAACTCTTCCTGATTATTTAAACGAACTAATACATCACCTTGTTTAACCATTTGCCCATCATTAAAGAATATTTGATCTACCAAGTCTGAATACTTACTAGTAATAAATACTTTTTCATTAGCTCTCGTTGTACCTATAGCCTCAATGCTATCTTTAAATTTAGCCAACTTTGCTGTAGTTATTTTTACGGAAACAATACGTTCAAATTTTTGTTTTTTTTGTTCTTCTTCTGGCCATTGTAAATAGATTACAATGCCTACAAGTAGAAATAGAATAATGAATAACGGTAAACGGTTTACTATGGGGTTGTTATTAGACATGGATGAAAAATCTCAGCTATTGATTGCAATAAAACATCACCACTATACCTTAAAAAATACCACATGCCATTTACCCGCAGTGTGATTTATCCTAAAATATCAAACATTAAACGAAAATAGAGATCAAATTTTGAATAAACTAGCTGTTTTAGCTTTTACCCTATTAGTAACACTTAGCTCTATGCTTTGGTTTTTAGCCAATGGATCGATAAACGAATACCTTAAAAGTCAAATTGAATTACAAGGGCATTACTACAGTGGTCAAAGAGCCTCTGTAGATTTAGCTGATTTTTCGTCAAGTACAAGCACAGGGGAGTTTACGAATTTTAACTTGTTAAACATAAGTGCTCATCAAGCCAAACATGCAATTATTATTGATGTAGCGAATATTGAATTAGAAAGGCAGCCCATCCAACCTTTATTAACGACAATAAATACAATAACAATCAACAAGCTTATTTTAAATAGTGAAACAAACCCAGGTAAAACAAGTAATATTGATCAACTGATTGAGAAAATTAGTTCTACCCTTGCCCAAGACTACCCTGAGTTATATCCCGCTATAAGTGCCCAAATATACGCTAAAAACAACCCTCAACTTAACGCCGTAGAATATGCCCAAAAGAATCCACAAGCAGGTCCAATTATTGAGCACACTAAAGCAAAGAAAAAACGAGGAAAACCTCAAGGCAAGATAAATATTTCAACAATTATGATAAACACCGTCGTGTTGAATATAGTGAATAATGGTTTATCTGAAAAAATAGAACTTCATGACGTGAAGTTAACCGCAATAGGTGGCCAACAGGGAATTATATCCAACCAATTAGGCGGTGAAGTTTTACTGGCTTTATTACAGTTAGCGGTCCAAAACTAACTTAGCACACGTCAATGAAACATTGACCCGAATACTAAAGAAGTAATAGTATTTCGAGTAATGTTTATCTGAATTAACAATCGAGTATGACAGGTGGGCTAGTATTTTTTTAACTCATTAGCCTTTAATAGCATCGTTTTACTTTCGGCCAAAAAGTCATCTGCATAATCACCAAACCAATGTGACACTTGCTTAAACATAGTCACAAAAGCTTCTTTGTCACCTTTTTCAACATCTTCTAATAACTCAAGAAAACGATAAGCAAAACGTTTCATCATAGTGATATTATCAGGATTCGAAAAAATTATATCTGAATATAAAATAGGATTTTGTGCAAATAATCGACCTACCATGATCAATTCTAATCGATAAATCGGTGAACTCATATTAACCAAATTCTCAATATCAGCCCCTTCGGCCATCAAATGGTATCCGTAAGCAATGGTAGAGAAATGTCGCATGACTTGAACCATCGACATTGCCTCATCATGTTCATGAGCGGGCACATTATAAATTTTAGCACCCCACACTTGGAACTGTTTTAACAACCATTGATATTGCGATTCATCACGGCCGTCACAAACAATAATGGTTTGTTTAATTAAACCGATTACATCTGGGCCAAACATAGGATGTAAACCAACAACAGGACCCGAATGCACTTTCATCATTTCATATAAGGGAGACTCTTTTACACTGGTAAAATCAGCTAAAATACAATCTGTCGGTAAATTACTTAACTGATTAATAACCAGTGACGTTAAGCGAATGGGCACTGCTACAATGACCAAACTGGCATCAGCTAATATAACATCACTATTAGGCCAGTCATCTTGCCCAATAATCGCTACTTGATAATTTGAGCGTTTAAACAAGTCGACAAAAACGCCACCTAGTTGCCCTTTACCACCAACAACCACCACTTTTTTACAGTCAGGGTTAATACATTGATAACCGCTAGCATCTTGACTGACATAAGAGTCACGCATTAAGCGGCGTAAAATATCTTCAATTAAATCACCGCTTAAACCAGCCTCTTGGGCTTGTTCTCTACGTTTACTAATTAAAGCTGCTTCGCGTTCAGGTGCAAAAATTGGGACACCTTCACGGCTTTTAAGTGCGCCCACTTTGGTTGTCACCGCTAAACGTTTTGCCAATAAGGCAACTAACTGGCTATCAATTCCATCAATTTCATCACGTAAAATTTTAATATTGTTATCAAAATTATTCATAGTTTCTCTTATAAATAATGAACTTACCTGAACTTAACTTTTGCTATTTTACACGCTGCTTCAGTGTATCACTAAGCATTGCATCAGCTTCAGCTAATAAAGTTTTTGTGCTGCCTAAATCAATACAGGCATCCGTTACTGAAACACCGTATTCCATATCCTCAAACGCTAAGTCACTACTTTGATTACCTGCATTTATATTGCTTTCTAGCATTATACCAATAATAGACTTATTGCCTTCACAAATTTGGTTAAAAACATTGGTCGCTACAAGTGGCTGACGACGATAATCCTTAGCTGAATTTCCATGACTACAATCAACCACAATACCAGGCTCTAATTTATTCTTAGCCAACACTTGCTCGCATTCGCTAATGTTAACACTGTCATAGTTAGGTTGTTTACCACCACGTAAAATAACATGACCATCAGGATTACCAGATGTTTTAATTAAAGCCACCTGCCCTTGGCGGTTAATTCCCATAAAACGATGTGATGATGCCGCTGACTGCAAGGCATTAATCGCTACATCTAAACTACCATTAGTTCCATTTTTAAAGCCGATAGGCATTGACAAGCCACTTGCCATTTCTCTGTGAGTTTGGGATTCTGTCGTACGTGCACCAATGGCTGACCAACTAAATAATTCCGCTAAATATTGTGGGCTAATCGGATCTAGTGCTTCAGTAGCAAGCGGTAAACCAAGATCAGTTAAATAAATAAGTAATTCACGTGCTTTTCTCAAGCCCGATTCCACATCAAATGAGCCATCCATGTGAGGGTCATTTATTAGCCCTTTCCAACCAACGGTAGTACGAGGCTTTTCAAAATAAACACGCATAACAATATATAAAGAATCTTGATGCTTATCATGTAACTTTTTAAGTTCGCGGGCATATTCTTTAGCCGCTTCAACGTCATGTACAGAACAGGGACCACTGATAATTAATAAGCGCGAATCACGTTTATGAATAATGTTAGAAATAATAGTACGGGCTGATTTAACAAATGCTCGACCTGGCTCTTTCAACGGTAACTCATCTCTAAGTTGCTCAGGGGTTATTAATACATGCTCTTCATTAACATGAATATCATTTAAGGTGCTTTTCGGGTTAGTAGACGACATGATTCATTCCTCAAAAACGAGTGATTAAAAATGCGTAGGATAAAAACAAGATTTGCAGAAAATATTGAAAAGTCAAAAGTACAGTTTTAAAGAGCTGCAGCTTGAAATAAAATAAAAACACAATACTGTAAAGATTTAGTTACGCTGTTTGTAATATTATTTTTACACATAAATTTAATTGAGTACAGTACCTTTTGTAAAAATATAGTATAGAGATATTTCCTATATTTACTTAGCCCAAAACGCGTTTTAACACACCTGAATTTCCCTTAATAATTTTTAACAAAAACACTTAAGTCCCCCCAAAAAAACACCTATCATAAAAGTGTCATAAATCGTTCACTTAGTTGTCACATAAAATTCCTACACTGCACACAGTTAAAACATGAACTTAAATCTAGACATTACATTCAGTCTAAAAGTTATTAATTCAAATAAGAAATGAGAAATCATATGAACACATTTACTAATAAGATGAATTTGAAGAAAACAATAATAAGCCTATCATTAGGTTCTGTTGCTTTAATGAGCTGCTTTGCAAATGCAAGTAGTCGTGACACCATCACCGCAGTAGGCTCATCAACTGTATACCCATTCTCCACCGTTGTTGCTGAGCGTTTTGGTAAAAGCACTGATTTTAAAACGCCAAAGATTGAATCTACAGGTACAGGTGGCGGAATGAAGTTATTTTGCGCAAGCAACGCTATCGACACACCTGATCTTTCAAATGCTTCTCGCCGCATGAAAAAAAGTGAATTTGACATGTGTGCTAAAAACGGCGTAACGAGCATCACTGAAGTACTCGTTGGCTACGACGGTATTGTGGTTGCTAACTCAAATGCTAGCGATGCAATGAAAATTACTCGTAAAGAATTATTCCTTGCTCTAGCAAAAGACGTACCTGCTAAAGATGGTAGTAAAACATTAGTAGCGAATCCATATAAATTATGGAGCGATATTAACCCCGCATTACCTGCAAACAAAATTGAAGTATTAGGTCCACCACCAACGTCAGGAACGCGTGATGCATTTGCAGAACTAGTTTTAGAGGGCGGTTGTAAAAAATACTCTTGGATTAAAGCAATTAAAAAGCAAAACAAATCTAAGTACAAAGAAATTTGTCATAGTGTTCGTGAAGATCACACCTACATTGAAGCAGGTGAAAACGATAACTTAATCGTACAAAAATTAACAGCTAACCCTAAAGCATTTGGTATTTTCGGTTTCAGCTTCTTAGACCAAAACAGTGACACATTACAAGGGTCAATCATTGATGGTCAAGGACCTTCATTTGACGCCATTGCAGATGGTTCATACCCAGTTTCTCGTCCTTTATACTTCTATGTTAAAAACTCTCACGTAGGAAAAGTACCTGGTATTTTAGAATTTTTAACTGAATACACTAGTGAAGATGCTATGGGTGAAGAAGGTTACTTAACTGATAAAGGCCTAATTCCATTAGGTGAAGAGAAGTTAGCTACCATTCGTAAAAATGTACTATCACTGACACCTTTAGCATTGAAATAATAAATTAAAATCGGTTAACGTAAGTTAACAGATTAGGCGAGAATTTTTATTCTCGCCTTTGTCTTTTCTGAAACTTGGTCTTGAAATATGAATTCATCCTTATTGTTTATTGTTTTACTTTCTCTTACCTTATTTAGCTATTGGTTTGGCATTAAACGTTCATTAAAAGTTGCTAGGGGTTCCGAAAATAAAAAGGAACTAACCTGCTTACCGTCACAATTTGGCTTACTCACTGCAATGGTATGTGGCATACCTGCTTTAATCACACTACTAATTTTTAACAGTTTTGAACAAATTGTTGTTGAACAATTACTTACTAGTACCTTATCAGTAACGGTTCAATCACTTTCATCCATTGATTTAGGTTTATACCTTAACAACATTCGCTCGTTAGCTTCTTCTGACACGGCTCAAATGTTACTGCAAAGTATGAACAATAGCAGTGATATCGCTGTACAAGCTCAATACCAAGCAGCCATAACGTTACAAGAGTTATATCAAAAATCCACTTGGTTAAAAACAGCGCTAGTACTTATTATTGCTGTTGTCAGTGTCATAATATTGGTGAGTAAATTCACGCTAACTTTCAAAGCACGCCAAAAATCTGAATCAATAGTAAGAGCATTATTAGTCGCTTCATCAGCAATTGCTATATTAACCACGCTTGGTATTGTGGTCTCAGTATTATTTGAATCGATTCAATTTTTTAAAAGTGTTCCCCCAACCGAATTTATGTTTGGTACTCAATGGAGTCCGCAAACAGCCATGCGAGTTGACCAAGTAGGTGGCTCAGGTTCATTTGGTGCAGTTCCTTTATTTGCTGGAACAATGTTAATCACCTTTATTGCGATGTTATTAGCCGTACCTGTTGGTTTAATGATTGCTATTTATTTATCTCAATATGCCAGCGCTAAATTACGTAGCATTGCGAAACCAATGTTAGAAGTATTAGCCGGTATTCCTACGGTTGTTTATGGTTTTTTTGCGGCGTTAACGGTTGCGCCTGTTATTAGAAATATCGGTGAATCTTTTGGCTTAAGTGTCGCTTCTGAAAGCGCCTTAGCTGCAGGCCTAGTAATGGGAACCATGATAATCCCATTCGTTTCATCATTATCAGAAGACGCTATCAGCGCAGTACCCAATGCATTAAGAGAAGCCTCTTTAGGCATGGGAGCAACAAAAAGTGAAACGGTTATAAAAGTATTATTACCTGCCGCACTGCCAGGGATTGCTGGCGCAATTTTATTGGCTATTTCTAGAGCCATAGGTGAAACAATGATTGTTGTAATGGCTGCAGGCATGGCAGCGAATTTAACCGCGAACCCGTTGGATTCAGTAACCACCGTCACCGTT
>DPHE01000087.1:5051-15716 GCA_003521815.1 Colwellia sp. | reverse complement strand
AACAGACAGTTTTGAGCATTACCGTATTATGACTATTGAAATACTACCCGCGCGTTTAGCAAACCAAATTGCTGACGGAGAAGTGGTAGAAAGACCTGCTTCAGTTATTAAAGAATTAGTTGAGAATAGCTTAGATGCAGATGCTACCGTTATTCATATTGACGTGGATAAAGGCGGCGTTAAACGTATTCGTGTTGCAGACAATGGCATAGGCATTGTTAAAGAAGAACTCACCTTAGCATTGAGTCGACATGCAACGAGTAAAATAAAAAGCCTTAATGATTTAGAAGCGATTAATAGTTTAGGTTTTCGCGGTGAAGCGTTGGCAAGTATCAGTTCAGTGGCACGCTTAACGTTAACCTCTAAACCTAAAAATCAAGATACTGCTTGGCAAGCTAATGCTGAAGGTCGCGATATGGCAGTAACCATTACACCTGCGGCACATCCTGACGGAACAACCATTGAAGTATTAGATTTATTTTTTAATACGCCAGCTCGTCGCAAATTTTTACGTACTGAAAAAACTGAGTTTAATCATATCGATGAGGTTATTCGTCGTATTGCGTTAGCACGCTTTGATGTCACTTTTACATTAACTCATAACGGTAAAACTATCCGTCAATATCGAGCGGTTACCAATAAGGCACAACATGCTAAGCGTGTTGCGATGATATGCGGGCAAAAGTTTATAGACCATGCCATTGAAATTGATTGCCAGCACGATAATATGCGTTTTACGGGTTGGCTTGCTAAACCGAATTTCGCCCGTAATCAAAATGATCTCAGTTATAGTTATGTCAACGGACGTATGATGCGCGATAAGTTAATTAATCATGCTATCCGTCAAGCGTATGCCAATTTATTACCATCAGACACCTACCCAGCATTTGTATTGTTTTTAGCGCTTGACTATCGAGAGGTTGATGTGAATGTGCATCCGGCCAAGCATGAAGTGCGTTTTCATCAAAGTCGTTATGTACATGATTTTATTTATTCAGTTTGCCACAAGGCGCTAACAAGTGATTCGTTAGATGTAGAGCTTAATCATGAAGCGCAAACGACGTCATCAACGATACCTTCAGAAACGCCTAGCGTAGATGATATGCAATACACACGTCCAGATTATATTCAGCCTTTGCAGCAAGTTAAGGAAGCTGCTTATACGCCTAATGGGGCCAAAGGCAACTATGGTCAACGTGATTCGTTCACTAGGGCAGCTGTTCAGAATTACCAACAACTAATGACGCCTGTGGTTGCCGTTGAGCATAAAGAGAAAAGCTTAGAGGAAAATTCATCTGTGTTAGCTAACAGTGACAAGTCGGAAGGGTATTTTTTTCTCGCGATTAAACAAGGTGGTTACGGTGTTTTTCAGCATCAAAATAGCTTACACCTGTTATCTGTTTTTGAGTTGGCCTATCAGATTAATAAAAGTAAAATAACCAAGAGTTGGCAGCAAAACAGATTTAATTCCACCGCTAATTTAGTCAGCCAGCCATTATTATTACCGGTTGTGTTAACGCTTTCCAAGCAACAAATGAGTACAATAAAAAACCACCAAGCACTGCTTGAATTAGCGGGTATCATTTGTGTCATTCAAAATAACACTAACGGCAAACTACAACTGCAAATACGACAGTTTCCCGCAATATTGCGCGACCGCGACGTGAGTGCCAGTTTTATTACTATCATCGATACCTTATTACCAAAAATTAATAGTGACAGCCACAATCAAAACATTGATTTTAATAGCGATATTGTTTGTGTTATTGCCAATATAATGGTTGCCAATGAATATAGTATAGAGCAAGCACAAGCATTGTGGTTAAGTGCTAAAAAAGAGTTATCAGATGAATTAATCGAGATTATGCTCTTGAATTCTGTTCCCCTTGACCTCACATCTGAAATTAAGCAATTAAAGGCTACGTTACAAACAAATAAGAGTTAATCAGTGTCTGATAAAAGTTCATCAATAAAGCAACCCCCAGTTATCTGTTTAATGGGCCCAACTGCGTCGGGTAAAACTGCTTTAGCATTGGCCTTGTGTGATGCACTGCCATGCGACATTGTTAGTGTTGATTCAGCATTAATTTATCGTGATATGGATATTGGTACGGCCAAACCAACTAACGAAGAATTGGGGAAGTATCCACATCGCTTAATTAATCTTCGTGATGCTACGCAAAGTTATTCAGCAGCTGATTTTTGTCATGATGCCTTAGTTGAAATTGATCTAATTAGATCTAACAACCGTATACCTTTACTAGTTGGCGGCACAATGATGTATTTTAAAAGTTTGATTGAAGGTATTTCACCTTTGCCAGCGGCTAACAGTGATATTCGTGAAAAAATAGAATTAGAAGCCGAGAAAAATGGCTGGCAGGCAATGCATGAACAATTAGAGCAAGTTGATAGTATTTCCGCAAAACGAATACATCCAAATGATCCCCAACGCATTACTAGGGCATTAGAAGTGTTTAGGTTAACGGGTAAAACGTTAACACAGCTAACTGAAATTAAAGGTACTAAATTGACTGGTGATATTTTGCAATTTGCCATCACACCACAAGAACGCAGTACGTTACACGCCAGAATAGAACGTCGTTATCAGCAAATGATAGATCAAGGTTTTGAGCAAGAGGTTATAAAACTTAAAGCCCGAAGTGATTTACATGAAAACTTACCCTCTATTCGTTGTGTTGGTTATCGACAAATGTGGCAATATCTCAATGGCGAATTTGATCATAAAGAGATGGTTTTTCGTGGAGTTTGTGCCACTAGGCAATTAGCTAAACGACAGTTAACATGGCTGCGTAGTTGGCCAAATTTGCATTGGCTAACCACTAATGATAAAACAAATATGTCACAAGTTTTATCATTAGTGAGTAAATGTTCACAATCACAATCACAAATATAAGATATAATTGCTATTATTAAGCAATATTAAAATTTTGGTGTATAATTAATTGGTTATATACTTTGGATGAGTACAATTAACAGTTATTATTAGTCAAAATGTTTTTGATTAATTACTTAATAATAAAAAAAAGGAGCCATATAATGGCAAAAGGTCAATCTTTACAAGACCCATTTTTGAATGCTTTACGTCGTGACCGTATTCCAGTAGCAATATATTTAGTCAATGGTATTAAGCTACAAGGACAAGTAGAATCATTCGATCAATTTGTTATATTATTGAAAAATACGGTTAGTCAAATGGTTTATAAACATGCTATTTCAACTGTAGTACCTGCTCGTGCAGTAAATACAGCGCCTATGGCTAATCATACAGATTCGGACGAATAGCCCATTTTCAATATTGAGAGTGTGTTTCATGAAAATAGATAGGTTTAACGCAGTTGTTTGATCGTTATCAAGCAGGTGAACAAGCAGTGCTTGTTCACCTAGATTTCCCTGATGAGAATACACGAGAAGATTTAACAGAATTCAAAATGTTAGTCTCTTCTGCTGGCGTCAACGAATTAACGGTTGTCACTGGTAAGCGAAGTACTCCCGACCCCAAATTTTTTGTTGGTTCAGGCAAAGCCGAAGAAATAGCTGACGCAGTTCGTTTATTTAAAGCTGACGTAGTGTTATTTAATCATAGCTTATCTCCATCCCAAGAAAAAAATATTGAAGTATTGTGTGAATGCCGAGTCATAGATCGTACTACGCTAATTCTGGATATTTTTGCTCAACGGGCTCGCACCCATGAGGGTAAATTACAAGTAGAGCTAGCGCAATTGCGACACATCAGTAGTCGCTTAATTCGAGGTTGGACTCATCTAGAAAGACAAAAAGGTGGTATTGGTTTACGTGGTCCAGGCGAAACACAATTAGAAACTGATAGACGTTTATTACGTGATCGAATAGTTAATATTCGTAAACGTTTAGAAAAAGTTGAAAAACAACGACAACAAGGTCGGCGTGCAAGAACTCGGGCTGAATTGCCAACCTTGTCATTAGTTGGTTAT
Organism: Colwellia sp.; assembly: GCA_003521815.1. Classification (GTDB taxonomy): domain Bacteria; phylum Pseudomonadota; class Gammaproteobacteria; order Enterobacterales; family Alteromonadaceae; genus Colwellia. Next base: position 11,745 of record DPHE01000087.1, on the reverse strand, counting down.
ACCAATGCTGGTAAGTCGACGTTATTTAATGTGTTAACTCAATCAGCAGTTTATGCAGCAGATCAATTGTTTGCAACACTTGATCCAACGCTCAGACGTATTGACATTGACGGAGTTGGCGGTGTTATTTTGGCTGATACAGTAGGTTTTATTCGTCATTTACCACATGATTTAGTTGCCGCATTCAAAGCTACATTAACTGAAACTCGTGAAGCCGAGTTATTACTACATATTGTTGATATTTCTGACGATAGACGTAGTGAAAATATTGAACAAGTTGAATCGGTATTAGCAGAAATTGAAGCTGGCGATGTTCCACAGCTCATCATTTGTAATAAAATTGATAACTTAGATGATATTGAACCGAGAATAGATCGTGATGATCAAGGTCGGCCGATAAGAGTTTGGCTCTCAGCGCAAGCTAATATAGGTATCGATTTATTCTTTATCGCCTTGGCTGAACGTTTGGGTAACCATGTTGTACAGAAAAAACTAGCGATACCCCCTAGTGAAGGAAAATTGCGTGGTATATTATACAAGTTAAATTGTATCAAAGATGAATATTATGATGAACAAGGTATTTGTCATCTAGTCGTTAAGTTACCAAAAAGAGAATGGAACCGATTGGTAAAACTAAATACTAATCAAATAGAGCAGTTTATTGTAAAATAATGTGTTATTCCTCATATAGAGTCTTATAAAACAAATGTTTTTATCATAAACTGAATGTAATTATTACGCTTCAACAGTACCTCCCTCATTTCTTATATAAACGGAACAAATTTTCGTTTGATAAAAATTTATTGGAAAGCTTGTTGAGCGAATAACAAATACTAATTTAATAACCTAGCGGAGAGCACCATGGCTTGGAATGAACCGGGGAATAATGATAAAGACCCCTGGAAAAACAAAGGCGGCAAAAACCAAGGACCACCTGATTTAGACGAATTACTGAATGATTTAGGTAAAAAAGTCAGTGGGATTTTTGGCGGTAAAGGTAATGGGAAATCTACTGGCGGTTCATCTCCGTCAGGCAAAAGCCTTTCTACTATCGGCATAAGCCTAGTGCTAATTATAGCCATCGTTGTTTATGCTTTTAGTGGTTTTTATACCATTAAAGAAGCAGAGCAAGGGCTTGTACTTCGTTTTGGGCAATACTCAGGTACAGTTGAACCTGGTCTTCGTTGGAAATGGACCTTCATTGATCGCATTATTCCTGTGGATATGCAAAGTACGCGTGATATGCCCTCTTCAGGTTTTATGTTAACGCAAGATGAGAATGTTGTTCGCGTAGAAATGCAAATACAATACCGCGTTGTAAATGCGCGTAATTATATATTTAGTGTTACTAATGCTGACGATAGTTTAAACCAATCACTTGATAGCGCACTTCGCTATGTTGTAGGCCATGCTGTTATGGATGACATATTAACAAGTGGTCGTGAAGTTATCCGTCAAAGCGTATGGGAAGAGCTAGAGAAGATCATCGAACCTTATAACCTAGGTTTAATTATTGTTGATGTTAACTTTAAAGATGCCCGTCCACCAAATGAAGTAAAAGATGCTTTTGATGATGCGATTTCGGCACAAGAAGATGAAGTTAGGTTTTTACGTGAAGCAGAAGCTTATGCTCGTGGTATTGAACCACGTGCACGTGGTCGAGTGAAGCGTATGGAGCAAGAAGCTTTAGCATATAAATCGCGAACTGTGTTAGATGCAGAAGGTGAAGTAGCGAAATTTAACAAGCTTCTACCTGAATATTTAGCTGCACCTAAAGTAACGCGTGAACGCTTGTACATTGCCACAATGGAAAAAGTTTACAGCAATAGCAGTAAAGTAATGGTTGATGTCGATGGGGGTAATAATATGATGTACTTACCTTTAGATAAGATCATTCAACAGCAAAATACGACTAATCGCGATAATACAGCGGTTAAATCTTATGCGCCGGTGAGCCAGCAAAGTAATAATACTGCGCCATCTTCATCATCAGATCGTGGTGATAGATTCAACAGTGGGAGCAACTAGCACATGAAAAACCTTTTCATTGCAATAATATCATTGTTACTTGTCTTAATCGTTTCATCAGTCTTTGTTATTTACGAAGGTCAGCGTGGCATTGTGTTTGAGTTCTCTAAAATCAAACGTGATAGTTCCACAGGTGAAATGATGGTATTTGATCCAGGATTACATTTTAAAATCCCATTTATTCAGTCAGTAAAAAAACTTGATGCTCGTATTCAAACCTTAGATGAAGCGGCAGATCGCTTTGTTACAGCGGAGAAAAAAGATCTTATCGTCGATTCGTTTGCAAAATGGCGCATTGTTGATTTTTCTACTTATTATCTTCGCACATCAGGATCAATTGATAATGCTCGTGCGTTACTTAAACAAAAAGTGAATAACGGTTTAAGAACTGAGTTTGGTAATCGTACTATCAAAGAGATTGTATCAGGTGATCGCGATTCTATCATGGAGCAAGCGTTAGAAAGCGCTAGAAGTAGCCGTGAAGATTTAGGTATTGAAGTAGTTGATGTTCGTATTAAAGCGATTAACTTACCTACTGAGATAAGTAACTCTATTTATGAGCGTATGCGTGCTGAGCGAACGGCTGTTGCCAAAGAACATCGTTCTAAAGGTCAAGAGCAAGCTGAAATTATTCGTGCAACAATTGATGCAAAAGTAACAGTTATGTTGGCTGAAGCACAGAAAGATGCTTTCACTACACGAGGTGAAGGCGACGCATTAGCCGCGAAAATATATTCTGATTCTTATACAAAGGATACCGAATTTTATGGCTTTATTCGTAGCTTAGAAGCTTATGAAAAAAGTTTTAGCAGCAAGAATGACATTATGGTTGTTAAACCTGATAGTGACTTCTTTCGCTACTTAAAAGACGGAAGTGGACTTCAAAAATAGTGATAATGTTATTACTTTGAATTTACTTTGAATAAAAGCCAGCTGAATTGCTGGCTTTTTTATGCGTAATACTCTTTGGAGATGATTTATGACAGACACATTATTGCTAGCTTTTGGTTTAGTGCTCATTATCGAAGGATTAGCGCCCGCGTTATTTCCAAACAAATGGCGTACGTATTTACTTAAGTTAGCTGAGCAACCCATTACAGATATCAGGAATATAGGTTTATTTGTTCTATTATTGGGCGTAATGGTTATTTGGTTATCACAATAATAAGTACTTAATTGTAAAAAAGACTAACCCTAACTACCTAACTTAATAGATTATTTTAAAATCATAAGAAAAATAATGCATTTTTTCTTGGACTAAATATCTATATTTGTTAGAATCCTCGCCTGATTTTCTTATGAAATAGTCAAAATGGGCAAAAACGTAGTTGTTCTAGGAACCCAATGGGGTGACGAAGGTAAAGGTAAGATCGTAGACTTACTAACCGATAAAGCAAAATATGTCGTTCGCTATCAAGGCGGGCACAATGCAGGCCATACGCTAGTCATTGATGGTGAAAAAACCGTATTACATTTAATTCCTTCAGGCGTCTTACGTGATAATGTAAAATGTTTGATTGGTAATGGTGTTGTATTATGTCCTAAAGCCTTGATGACAGAAATTGACATGCTTGAAGCTAAGGGTATTCCAGTACGCGAACGTTTACTTATTAGTGATGCATGTCCGTTGATACTTCCTTATCATAATGCGTTAGATGCGGCCCGTGAAATTGCACGTGGTGCAAAAGCGATTGGTACAACAGGTCGTGGTATTGGTCCCGCATATGAAGATAAAGTTGCTCGCCGTGGTTTACGTGTAGGTGATCTTTTCTGTGCTGAGTCTTTTGCTACTAAATTAAAAGAAATTATTGAATATCATAACTTCTCTTTGGTTAATTACTATAAAGTCGAACCAGTGAATTATGAAGAAGTATTAGCTGACGCATTAGCTGTCGCCGATACTATTAAAAAAATGACTGCCGATATTTCAGAAATACTTGATCAAGCACGTAAAAACGGTGACTCAATTATGTTTGAAGGCGCACAAGGTACATTACTTGATATCGATCATGGTACTTATCCTTATGTAACTTCGTCAAACACCACAGCTGGTGGCGTTGCTACCGGTTGTGGGGTTGGTCCTCGTCATCTTGATTACATCTTAGGTATTACGAAAGCATACACTACACGTGTTGGATCTGGTCCGTTCCCAACAGAATTGGATGATGAAGTTGGCAACCATTTAGGTACTGTTGGTCATGAATTTGGCGCAACCACCGGTCGTGAACGTCGTTGTGGTTGGTTTGATGCGGTAGCAATGCACCGTGCGATTCAAGTAAATAGTGTTACTGGTTTCTGTTTAACTAAATTAGATGTACTTGATGGTTTAGAAACATTGAAAATATGTACCGGTTACAAAACGCTGTCAGGTGATATCATTACGGTACCACCAACGGCCGCTGAAGGTTATGATAAAATAACACCCGTATATGAATCGATGGCAGGTTGGACAGAAAGCACTGTAGGTGCAACATCTGTTGATGCTTTACCAGCGAATGCTTTAGCGTATATTAAACGTATTGAAGATATTACTGGCATACCCGTTGATATTATCTCAACAGGTCCAGATCGTAATGAAACGATTATTAAAAAGAATCCTTTCGTTTAATTGCTATACCCGTTACTAATCCAGATGCACTTTGAATGGTAATGGGTAAACATGATTTAAATCTCTTTAAAAACCAACCTTAGGGTTGGTTTTTTATTTTCCCCTCTTTAAATAATTTATTTACACGATCAATGTCATCAATAGCTATGTATTAAGTGATTAATTAGTATTAAAACGTCTAATTCACTATATTTGACTCTTACGAGGTGTTTTATTAAGAGTTTTAGGTCTTAATAGTGACTATTTAATAAAATAATATGATTTAATAGTTGTTGTCGTGTAAGTTTATTAAACCTTACAGCGCTTCTACATATTTAAATAACCTTGTAGTAGCAATAAGCTATGCAACAAACTAATAATCAAATCAAAGATTGAATGTTTACTGAATATTCATTGTAAATAATATATATACCCGTTCCACTTGATTGAGAACCGCTCAGATTTCCTGAAACGAGCCTCTTCAAGTGGCGCGGATATAAACGCATTTTGGAACTACCATGACAGAACTACGTCAACAAGCACTTGATTACCACGCTCTACCTACTCCAGGTAAAATCAGTGTTGCATTAACAACCGCAGCTGAAACTAGTGAGGATCTATCACTAGCATATAGTCCTGGTGTTGCTGAGCCAGTAAGAGAAATAGCCGCTAACCTTGATGATGTTTATAAGTATACTGCAAAAGGCAACACTGTTGCCGTTATCACTAATGGTACCGCTATATTAGGTTTAGGTAACTTAGGCCCAATGGCAGCTAAACCTGTAATGGAGGGTAAATCATTATTATTTAAACGCTTTGCTAACATCGACTCGTTTGATATTGAAGTGAAACACAAAACTGTTGATGAGTTTGTTAATACTGTTGCGAATATTGCCGATAGCTTTGGTGGTATAAACCTTGAAGATATTAAAGCGCCAGAATGTTTTGTTATTGAGAAAGCATTAATTGAGCGTTGCAAAATCCCTGTATTTCACGATGATCAACATGGTACTGCCATTGTTACCGCCGCGGGTATGATCAACGCATTAGATATTCAAGGTAAAGATATTAAACTAGCGAATATCGTTTGTTTGGGTGCTGGTGCTGCTGCTATTGCTTGTATGGAGCTATTAATTAAGTGTGGTGCTCAGCGTGAAAAAATCTATATGCTTGATACTAAAGGCATAGTGCATACGCGTCGTGATGACTTAAATGAATATAAAAAACATTTTGCAAATAATACCGATAAACGTACGTTAGACGATGCCATTGAAGGTGCTGATGTATTTGTTGGTGTATCGGGTCCTAACTTGTTGACATCCGAACAAGTTAAATTAATGGGACCCAATCCTATTATTTTTGCTTGTTCAAATCCTGATCCTGAAATAAAACCTGAATTAGCAATAGCCGCTCGTGATGATGTTATTATTGCTACAGGTCGTTCTGATTATCCTAACCAAGTTAATAATGTACTTTGTTTCCCTTTTATCTTCCGTGGTGCCCTAGATGTTCGTGCCCGTACGATCAATGATGAAATGAAAGTTGCAGCGGTTCATGCGATTAGAGCTATAGCAAAAGAAGAAGTACCTAGTGAAGTGTTAGCCGCATGTGGCGAAACTGAGCTAACTTTTGGTCGTGAGTATATTATACCAAAACCAATGGATTCACGTTTATTGCCTGCTGTAGCTTTAGCGGTAGCAAAAGCGGCGGTAGAGTCGGGTGTTGCAGCGCTACCTTTGCCTGATAATTATATGCAGTAATTATCACGCAGGTGAAAGTATAAAAAACCTCATAATACAATAAGTATGATGAGGTTTTTTGTTTTATACCAATGTCTATTTCAGAATAAAGGTTGCTGAAAAATCGTTAAAACCACCTGCTCATCAATATACTGTACTTTATAAAGTTGTTGATAATCTTGTTCAGATAACGGTGCTACTAGTTCTTCAGTTAATAACGTGACTAATTTTGGCGTGGTGTTACTATGTCCAACAACTAAGGTGTTCATGTTTTCTTGTTGTAGTTCAAAGCTAAGGTGCTCTAAATACCTGGGGTTATAATTTTTTATCGCTATTTTTT
>DPHE01000087.1:0-4884 GCA_003521815.1 Colwellia sp. | reverse complement strand
GCTATTTTTTGTTGGTTTGCTAGTGGTTTAGCCGTTTGCATACTACGTTGGTAATACGTGCTGTAAATCTGTGTAATGTTTGTTTGGGATAATAAAGTGGCTAGCTGCTTGGCTCTTTTTTTACCACATACGGTTAGTGTAGGGTGTTTCTAATCACTAACTTTTTCAGCATGACGTACTAAATAAATACTATAGTTATTTGCGATACTGGAAAAGCTAGTCAAAAATAAACAAATAAAATGGACAACTTATTTTGTCCATTTAACTTTCGACAGAAGTTCATTAGAACAACCTATTCAAACCATTTAACGCGGCCACGCGGAATGCTTCAGCCATTGTTGGATAATTAAAGGTTGTTTCGACGAAATATTCAATGGTATTACCACCATTTTTTTGCTGCATAATAGCTTGGCCAATGTGAATTATCTCAGCCGCATTTTCACCAAAACAATGGATACCTAAAATTTCTTTTGTTTCGCGATGAAAAAGAATTTTCAAGCTGCCAATGGCACTGTTGCCTATTTGAGCGCGGGCAAGATGTTTGAAAGACGCTCTTCCTACTTCGTAAGGTATTTTTGCAGAAGTTAATTGTTGTTCAGTTTTACCCACTGAAGACATCTCAGGAATGGTATAAATGCCGGTTGGAATATCTTCAATTAATTGTGCTTGGGTAGGAAGTTTAAGAATATAACCCGCAGCAATTCTTCCTTGATCATAAGCAGCACTTGCCAAACTTGGATAACCGATTACATCCCCTATAGCATAGATGTTATCTACTGCTGTTTTGTACTGGTTATTTACTTCTAATGAGCCTCGAGAATTTGGTTGTAACCCGGTCTTTTCAATGGCAAGAGTATTGGTATTTCCGCTTCTACCGTTAGCAAATAAAATGCAATCGGCCTTCATTTTTTTACCAGACTGAAGTGTTAGTACCACGCTATTCTCTGAGGCAACAATAGATTCGTATTCCTCATCATGACGAATAACAATACCACAATTCCAAAAATGATAGCTTAATGAGTCCGTCATCTCTGCATCCATGAAAGACAATAATCGTTCACGAGTATCAATTAAATCAACCTTGCAGCCTAATCCTCTAAATATAGAGGCGTATTCACAGCCGATGACCCCTGCGCCATAAATAATAATGCTTTTTGGATCATGCTTTAACGATAAAATAGTATCAGAGTCATAAATTCTTTGATGGGTAAAATCTACATCATCTGGACGGTATGGTCTTGAACCAGAAGCAATGATAATGTTATCGGCACTCATTAATTCTTCAGCGCCATCTTCACTGGTTATCTTTAAAGTATTTTTATCTACAAAAGTAGCTGCACCATAAAAAACATCCACATAATTACGATCATAAAAGCCAGCACGCAGCCTTACTTGGTCTCTAATTACTTTAGTCGTGTGTTGTAAAATATTATCAAAGGTAAGCTTTACTTTCTTTTCAGAAGGATTAAATAAAGGATTTGAATTATATTCGATTAAGCGACTAACTGAGTGCCTAAGAGCTTTTGATGGAATGGTTCCCCAATGAGTACAACCTCCACCTACTTGATGGTGACGTTCAATCATAGCAATTTTTTTATTTTCTTTTGCTAATTTCATCGCGGCACCTTCTCCTCCAGGGCCCGTACCAATAATTATTGCATCGTAATCAAATTTAGTTTGAAGGTTTTGTTGTTTTTTTTTTGCTCTAGTCAAAAGACTTTCTCCAAATTCTGCCAATTGTATTTATCCGTATAAAAAATGTTAATATCATTACAAAATTTTAACAGGGTTTTGGGCTAAATGATAATAGAGCCAGCATTTATTGCCTATTAAGCAAGTTTAGCTGTTATCGTTTGCCAACGATGACAGCTAAACTTTTAAGTTTTCATTTAATTCTTTATATTGAGCAATTAAATCTGATTTTTCTACTTCAGCAAATATCCACGATTGCTTAACGGCAAGTAATTTTGTTCGTATTTGGTAAAAACCATTTATCATTACTAATGAATTAATAAAAAATTGTATGGTGATTGATAACTAGGCGGAAAACACCAATCAATAATAAGCTATTTAACATATTTCCATGCCATAGGCCAAATGATTGCGTGCTTGTTCATTTAATATCCCATGGTAAAGTAAATACAAATAATTTGAGTGTGCACGTGTACGCTATTGTTTGTGGTTTAACTGGATCACGAAATCAGTCAAGAGGATTCTTTCTTTTTTTGAAGTCGAGCGATGAAAAAGACATCCATTCTAGATTGCAGTATGATTAGCACAGAATATTTTTTAACGAGTTATAACTATGAGTGGTGTTCGCGCGCAACAAAAAGAAAAAACCCGTAGGTTACTCATTGATGCTGCGTTAAAACAGTTGAGTGCAGAACGAAGTTTTTCTAGCCTAAGCTTACGTGAAGTTGCTAAAGAAGCAGGCCTTGCACCCACTTCGTTTTATCGCCATTTTTCTGATATGAATGAACTTGGACTCACGTTAGTTGATGAAGCTGGTCTGACATTGAGACAGCTAATGCGCCAAGCACGTCAACGTATTGCTAAAGGTGGCTCTGTGATACACATATCAGTTGCTACTTTTATGGAGTTAATTGAAAGTAATGGTAATGTGTTCAGGTTATTACTACGTGAGCGTTCAGGAACATCGGCAGCATTTCGTGCAGCGGTAATTAGGGAAATTAGATATTTTACAATGGAACTGTGTGATTATTTACAACAGGCGAATGATCTTGATGGGGAAGTTGCTTATATGCAAGCTAATGCTGCGGTAACGATTGTCTTTAGTGCGGGCTCTGATGCACTTGATATAGATGATAAAGTCGTGCGCGAGCAATTATCCAAACAAACAATTCAACAATTACGTTTTATCGCACGTGGTGCTGCTGAGTTAAGTGACCGTCGTAAAGCGGGAAGGAAAAATTAATCAAAGGCTATTTACGTGTAAGTATCATGCCTACTTCAATATGGTCTGTATAAGGAAATTGATCAAATAATGCGAATTGTTGAATGACATGTGTCTGGCTCAATTGTCTTAAATTGTCTTTCAAGGTAGTTGGGTTGCACGAAATATAGATAATTTTATTAAAACGACTAGCCAATTCAACGCTATCTTCATCTAAACCTGCTCGTGGTGGATCAACTAACACGGTGTCGTAATTATAGGCGGTTAAATCAAACCCCTCCAAGCGTCTAAACTGACGCTCGCCATTCATTGCTTGGCTGAACTCTTCGCTAGACATACGAACAATATCGATATTTTCAATATTATTCGCTTTTATATTGACTTGTGCTGACCTGACAGATGTTTTTGATATTTCAGTACCTAATACACGGTCAAAGTTTTGTGCCAGGGCGATACTAAAGTTGCCATTACCACAATATAACTCGATCAAATCACACCTTGCATCGGAAGTGGCTTGTTGAGCCCAGAGTAACATTTGTTGATTAACACCAGCATTTGGCTGAGTAAAGCTATTCTCTACTTGCTGATAAATAAAAGTATTGTTTCCTACTTGTAATGTCTCCATGACATAATCTTTATCAATTATAATTTTTTGTTTCTTAGCGCGGCCAATTATATCTACAGGTGAAATTAAAGATAACTCTTCTTTAAGGTCTTTAGCTGCTTTTTCCCATGTCAGTTCAAGGGGTTTATGATAGAGCATACTAATGAGCAACTCACCGCTTAACGTTGACAAGAAATCTACTTGAAACAATTTATAACGAAGTTCTTTTCTATCTTTAATTAAATCAAGTAACGCTTTCATTGCTTGATTAATTAACAGGCTTGCTACCGGGAAATCATCAACACGAAATTTTTCTTTGGTTTCACTATTAAACATAATGTAATAAAGATCATCACCTTCATGCCACACTCTAAACTCCGCACGTAGTCGATAGTTCAATGGTGTTGATGGGAAAGTTTGTACTTTGGGCACATTGAAACAAGAAAACAACGCTGTCATAGCATACTGTTTTTTCGATAATTGCTTTTCGTAGTTATCGGGATGAATATGATCAAACATGCTTAAGCCTATATATTTTTGGAGCTAGAAGTAAATAAGAGCGCAAATTCTACTCTCGCTTATATTATTGTCTAGGTTTTTTTAGTATTAATTTAATGAGATGAGTAAATTTAAGACTCAAAATAAAAACCTATTAATACATGAAATATTAATAGGTTTATTTTTCGTTATTATGTTGAAGAAGGATTAATCAATAGGTTAAGTACGCTCAGGACGTTCTTTGGCTTCTCTAACTTTTAATGTACGTTGTTGAAACTCTGTGTCATTCAATGCACTAATTGCTTTATCAATGTCATTTGTGGACATTTCAACAAAACCAAAGCCACGACGTTTTCCCGTATGTTTGTCCTTCATTAACCTTACTGATTCCACAACACCATAATTAGAAAATAATTCTCTAATCGCTGTTTCATTAGCACGATAGGGTAAATTGCCTACATAAAGTGTTCTAACGTCCTCTGACGATTCTGGTGTTTGCAAGCTTGTATTAGTGGTACTTGAATAGTTACTAAGTAAAGGAGCAACAAAGGCACTGATAAAAACAATAACTGAAACGACAGCAGAGGCATTTGAAACAGTACTAGTAATAATATAAGAAAAAATAGCAAAAACAAGAGCTATAATTACGGTTGAGATTTGCGGAGACTTCATAATGAATACCTAATTATTATTTTAATATATATGTGTATAAGAACAAAAAGTGAAATTCTATGTTACCGACCTTTTATGAGAGTGCAACAATAAGTGTAAAAAATATGCAATTAAACAGATTAATAAGATAAAATGTCGTATATATAGGCGTTTAGTGTGATTTATCTTCGAACGAGTAAAATATTAATAATAATAC
>DPHE01000084.1:2200-6778 GCA_003521815.1 Colwellia sp. | reverse complement strand
GGTATTAAAAATCACGAAGACTTTAACGGTGATTTGTATCAAATAGGTCATAGTATTGTGGCTCATTTAAACAATACTGGTCGAAGCCATAAAACCATTATTTGTATGCATGGCTGGTTAGAAGACTATCGCTATTTTACTCAGCTTTATACTGCTAACGACGGTGAGTTAATTTTAATCAATAGTTGTGATTATCATGCGGCTAATAAAAATATTACGCCCACAAAACCCGCTTGGCAAATAGACAATCCTTATCAGAAACATACGATTGAACATGATGCTGCGGTACTGATTCAAGCGGTTAAAAATTTGGCAAGTACTGATGAGTTGTTGTTACACGGTCACTCTCGTGGTGGGGCGGTTGTACTTGAGGCCATTAAACAGAATCAAGCATTATTTAACAATGCAACGGTGATATTAGAAGCCCCTGTTTTACCTGAGGCTCCTCTTTTTAAAGCCAATAAACGCCCTAAAGCAGTTAATGATTTACTGTCTTATATCATTCTATATCCGTTTCCATTTATTGTGGCTTGGCTTGCGAGATTTGGCATACCTGACTTTGCATTAAAAAATATTCACCCCATGAATGAACGAAAAAAACATTTACTGTTGGGTATATGGAATAACCATAAATATATAAAGGTATTGTTAGATAACTTAACCAATTTGAATGCTTGGACACTCACAAATAAGGTTGATTTATTTGATGCGATTAAAAAAGGCTATATTCTAATTGGCAGTAAAGATGATGTATTAAGTCGTGATTTAATGATGAAGCTTGCCCATAAAAGTAAAAAGAATATTACGGTTATTGAAAGTAAAAATTCGAGCCACTTTATAACGTTAGATATACCAGAACAAGTTAAGTCCCTCAAATTTGAATAAAAATAACATGATGAATTAGCTAAGCCTATGTCTCGCGTTCAGATTGTTTTTTAAAGAAATTCTACAGCCTCAACGCCTTGCTATAGCGAGGCGTTAGCAAGATCCACTGTAGAATTTGTAATGAAAGTGTTAACTTTCCGCTGTTACGGGATCAATCATCTTACGTACTTCGGTTACTTTGGTGGCTGGAAAACCACTCCGTTCCGCATGTTCTTCAATAAGTGCTACGTTATCGGCTAAGTAGATACAGAATGTCTTATCGCCGGCTACATAGGAATGTTCCCATTGAATCTTCTTCTGTTCCGCCTGCATTTCGTTAAGCACGCCATTAGACTGTTGTGCAGCTCCACGCAGCTCTTCTCGTGCAGCTGAACCTATCTCTGGGATGTCTCGTTCAATTATATATCTTGGCATAGTATTTTCCGCTTGTTGGAGTTTAGAATATAGGCTAATGATTCTTTTACCTATAGGTTATAAAACACTATACGCAATATTTTGTCAACGCCGTAAGCTAAGTTTTATCGTGTTTTGTCTAAGAGAAACCACTGAGCTAGGTTTACATTTTAAGGTGAAGGTTTTTGACATAAATATCGGGATGGGTCAGTTGAGCTAGTTCATCGTTAATATAATTGTAAAGTTGATCTAGGTAGTTAACAAATAAAAAAGCGAACCATTTCTGGCTCGCTTTCTACGTTATTTCTACATGATTTATATGTTATTCAGTTAGCGTTTCCAACTGGATCTATTGTGATCAAACAACAACCTAATCAATATAACTATCAATTGGCGGACAAGAACAGATTAAATTTCTATCTCCATAAACATCATCAATACGATTAACCGTTGGCCAGAATTTATTAGCCGCTGCCGCTGGTACAGGAAAAACAGCTTCTGCAACTGTGTAACCACGATCCCAAACATCAGTAATATCCGCTAACGTATGGGGGGCATTTTGAAGAGGATTATTCAATAGCGCCCACTCACCTGACTCAACTTTTCGTACTTCATCACGAATACACACCATGGCTTCAACAAATCGGTCTAATTCAACTTTTGATTCAGATTCAGTTGGCTCAATCATGAACGTACCCGCTACAGGGAACGACATAGTGGGTGCATGGAAACCGTAATCAATTAAGCGCTTTGCTATATCTACTTCGGTAATACCCGATGACGCTTTAAGTGGACGTAAATCGATAATACATTCGTGGGCAACACGGCCATTTTTTCCCACATATAAAAGCGGGTAATGTTGGCTTAGTTTTGTTGCTACGTAGTTAGCGTTAGTGATTGCATATTTACTAGCATCAGTAACACCTTGCTTACCTAACATGGCGCAATAGAGGTAAGAGATACATAAAATACCGGCACTACCATAGGGTGCTGCTGATACGGCGCCATTACCTTTAGTTACTTCATCGACGTTTATTAACGCATGGTCAGGTAAAAACGGGGCCAAATGCGCTTTAACGCCGATAGGCCCCATACCTGGACCACCGCCACCATGTGGAATAGCAAAGGTTTTGTGTAAGTTAAGGTGAGAAACATCAGCGCCGATATGCCCTGGTGATGTTAACCCTACTTGTGCGTTCATATTTGCCCCATCAAGGTAAACTTGACCGCCATGCTCATGTACGATGTTACAAATTTCAGCAATGGTTGTTTCATAAACACCGTGCGTAGATGGGTAGGTAATCATGATACAAGCAAGGTTGTCGCGTAACTCTTCTGCTTTCGCAGTTAAGTCGGCCATGTCAACGTTACCTTCCTTGTCACAATCTACTACAACAACTTTAAAACCAACCATCTGGGCTGTTGCTGGGTTAGTACCATGCGCTGAAGAGGGAATTAAACAAATGTTACGATGTGAATCGCCACGGCTTTCGTGATATTTAACAATTGAGATTAAGCCCGCATATTCACCTTGTGCCCCTGAGTTAGGTTGCATCGACATTTTGTCGTAACCCGTTAACTCAACTAACCATTTAGCTAGTTCGTCAATCATTGTCTTGTAACCTTGCGCTTGGTTCATTGGCGCAAAAGGATGCATGTTGGCAAATTCAGGCCATGATACGGGGATCATTTGCGCGGTTGCATTTAACTTCATCGTACAAGATCCTAAAGAAATCATTGAGTGGTTCAATGCTAAATCTTTGTTCTCAAGTTTTTTGATATAACGAAGCATTTCTGTTTCGCTGTGGTAAGAGTTAAATACAGGATGCGTTAAGATTGCTGACTGACGTACTAATGATGCGGGAATTGAGGAATGACCCGAAGCCACGATTTGATCATCAAGTTCGCCCACGTTTAAACCGTGACCTTCACCTAATAAAATATCGAATAAACCAGCCATTTTTGCCCGTGTCGTGGTTTCATCTAGTGATATTGAGATTTTACCTTGAACGTCGTTGCGAAAGTTAACGCCCGCGGCTAATGCGCGTGCGACGATTTCTTCTTTGTTAAACTTACCATCAGATAAGTTAAAAGTAAGCGTGTCAAAGTAATTAGCATGAACAGCCGTTAAGCCTTTTGTTGCCGTACCTAAACATAATATGTCAGCAAAACGATGAATACGGTCAGCAATAGTTTTTAAACCTTGTGGGCCGTGATAAACCGCATAGAACGCTGCCATGTTGGCGAGTAATACTTGTGCTGTACAAATGTTTGAGTTGGCTTTTTCACGACGTATATGTTGCTCACGAGTTTGCATAGCCATGCGTAGTGCGTTGTTACCACGTGTATCTCTTGAAACACCAATAATACGACCCGGTAATGAACGTTTGTATTTATCACTTGTGGTGAAAAATGCGGCGTGTGGACCACCGTAACCCATTGGTACACCAAAACGTTGGGTTGAACCAATAACAGCGTCTGCGCCTAATTCACCCGGAGATTTTAATAAGACTAAGCTCATGATGTCGGCTGCTACGGCAACAATACCTTTTTTCTCATGAATTTTAGTAATTAAGTCACTGATATCGGTTACTGCACCGCTAGCGCCAGGGTATTGAATAAGGGCGCCGAAAACATCGTGCTCTGCCGCTTCGTTCGCAGGGGCAACGATAATGTCAAAACCAAACATTTGTGCTCGTTGCTTAACAACGTCAATAGTTTGTGGGTAAACATCATCACCGATAAAAAATAAGTTTGATTTTTTGTTTTTAGACACACGTTTGGCTAATGCCATGGCTTCTGCTGCTGCAGTAGATTCATCTAATAATGACGCGGAAGCGAGGTCTAAGCCGGTAAGGTCTATACACATTTGTTGGAAGTTTAATAATGACTCTAAACGACCTTGAGCAATTTCTGGCTGATACGGCGTATAAGCTGTATACCAACCTGGATTTTCTAACACGTTACGTAAAATAACATTGGGCGTTAAGGTACCAAAATAACCTAAACCAATGTACGTATCGTTTACTTTATTTAAGCTAGCAACGGCTTTTAAATCCGCCAAGGCTTGAAATTCTGTTTTACTCTCTTGGATATTTGGCAAGTCAGCTAAACGAATATCACTTGGGACTATTTCATCAATTAACGTATCGACTGACTCAACGCCTAAGTCTTTCAACATGGCTTGCGTTTGCGATTCGCTAGGGCCTATATGGCGACGGATAAAGTCTTGAGTTTGCTCTAACTGTGCTAATGAGTTAACAATTACTTTTGAGGTCATAACAGTTTCACTTAAATAAA
>DPHE01000084.1:1463-1837 GCA_003521815.1 Colwellia sp. | reverse complement strand
CTTGCATCATCAAGTTTAACTTTAAATAACCAACCTTCACCAAATGCGTCAGAGTTAACTAACTCAGGAGCATCTTCAAGTGCTTCGTTGATTTCAACAACAGTACCTGAAACAGGTGCGTAAATGTCTGAAGCTGCTTTAACAGATTCTGCAACAGCAACATCATCGCCAGTGCTGATTGAATCATCAATGTCAGGTAATTCAACAAAAACCATATCACCTAAAAGATCTTGTGCGTGTTCAGTAATGCCAACAGTAACGATACCGTCTTTTGCTACGCTAACCCACTCGTGAGAAGTGGCATATTTTAATTCTGTAGGGATGTTGCTCATGTTAATTTTTCCTATTTAAATTTTTAATTTAAGTAATTTTTA
>DPHE01000084.1:0-1279 GCA_003521815.1 Colwellia sp. | reverse complement strand
ATAATAGTATAAATCCTATGTAATTGGAATTACAGCGAAGCCGTCTAGTTGTGAGCCCTTGAGCTTAACTCATATAAGTTAAGCTAAGTGATAGGGCGAATAACGACGACAATAAAGCTGTAATTTCAAGTACGACGGATTAGAAAACTTTTTTGCCGTTACGAACAAAGCTAGGCTTAGTTACGGTAACTTTTACTAATTTTTTACGCATTTCAACTTCGACTATGTCACCCACTTTTACGCTACGTGGTACTCGCGCTAAGGCGACACTGTGTCCTAAGGTAGGTGAGAATGAACCAGAGGTTATCTCTCCCTGACCAAATTTGGTAATGACCACTTGATGAGAGCGTAATACACCTTTTTCTGTCAGTACTAAACCCACTAATTTAGGTTGTGTACCGGCAGTTTTTTGCGTTGTTAATACATCACGACCAATAAAGTTACGTGCAGTTGGCTCCCAGCTAATAGTCCACGCCATGTTAGCAGCTAATGGAGATACAGTTTCGTCCATATCTAAACCATAAAGATTCATACCCGCTTCTAAACGTAATGTGTCACGAGCACCTAAACCGCATGGTGCTACACCTACATCTAATAGTTTTTGCCAAAAATCTTCTGCGGTATTATCTGGAACAATAATCTCATAACCGTCTTCGCCGGTATAACCGGTAGTGGCGATAAACAAATCACCCACTTGCACGCCAAAGAATGGTTTCATGCCTTCAACCGCAACAATTTGCTCGGGTGTGAGTAACTCGGCCACTTTAGCTTTGGCTTGTGGGCCCTGCACAGCAATCATGCCAAATTCAGGTCGTTCAATAATGGTCAGATCAAAACCGATTGCTTGTTTGTTCATCCACGCGAGATCTTTTTCGCGAGTTGCTGAATTAACCACTAAACGGTAATTAGTATCTGAGAAGAAATAAATGATCAAATCATCAATTACACCACCTTCTTCATTTAACATACCCGTATATAGCGCTTTACCTGCGACGGTTAATTTGGCGACATCATTAATCACTAAATAACGTAAAAAGTCTTTTGCGTCAATGCCTTGTATGTCAACAATGGTCATATGAGAAACATCAAACATACCAGCATTTTGACGAACAACATTGTGTTCTTCTATTTGTGAGCCATAGTTAATTGGCATTTCCCAGCCATAAAAATCAACCATTTTAGCGCCAGAAGCCAAGTGTTTTGCATGCAGTACGGTTTTGTTCGTCATAAGTAATACCTAAGTAAGTCAGCCAAGTATTTGCTGTTAGCGCCTACTAAT
>DPHE01000081.1:41240-63862 GCA_003521815.1 Colwellia sp. | reverse complement strand
CCCTTATAAGAGTGTACTAAATAGATAGTATTAACATCATAATTTTATGGAGATGATAGCAGAAATGCAAAGGCTGAAAGACTCTTTTATCAAACTGTTTTTTAATAAAATGTGCACTAGTTCAATATTAGGGCTCTCTATTTTATTGTTATCCGCTTGTGGTGATCCCGTTAAAGAACAAGCAATACAGCAACTCCCCATAACCGAGAAAAGAATTAGCCAACTGGGTGATGCGTTAACTAATGGGCAGGTGCGCAATGCTAATCTAATTCATCAATATGCTGATAAAGTATCCAAACTCAAGCCCAGTTTACACGCGTTGACTGAAGAATTTAGTAAAGATGCTAGCATACAAGGACCAATGTATCGTGCCCTTCTAAATAGAGTCAATACAGTAAAAAATCAACCGCAAATGTTTGCTTCAAGCCAAGCCATTTATGACGAATTACTCAATATTTATCAAGCGGCTGATCCCGTACTTTATTCTGAAGCATTAAGTGATCCCTTAAATGTATTAGCTGATATGTCTGACGGTCAATTGCCCAGAGTGAACTCTTTATCTAAATCACAATCCCAACAAGCAAATAATGCGCAAGATTTTGGCACGGGTGAACAACTTATTGGTAACCCAAGTTATGGTAATTGGCAAACGGGCAGTAATGGTATGTCTTTTTGGGCATGGTATGGCATGTATTCTATGATGGGAAATATGCTTGGTCGCCCTACATACTATAGTGACTGGGGACGAAATAGAAACTATAGCTATTATAATGATTACGGCAGAACTCGTTATAGTTCACCTAACCAACTAAACAAACAAACACAACTTGATCAGCGCACTAAAAAATCATTTGCAAGCAAAGGGAAAAAATTTACCAGCCCATACGAGAAAAACCGTACTGGCTCATCGAGTTTATCTTCCAAAAGTAAAACAGCACAATCTAGCGCTAATCGTTTTCGAAGTAATACCGCTAAAAAAAGTAGCTATGCGAGTAAATCTAGTACTCAATCAAAGTATGGAAAAAGCTCTAGCTTTAGAAACTCTAACACCAATACATCACGTGGTTTTCGACGTGGTAAATAACAAGAAATAGGATAGATAGTTATGAACACATTGATAGATCTCGTTGGTGTTAATCAAGAATTACTGATTTATTTAGCTATAGATATCACTATTGCTATCATTCTTTTAGGTGCTATGCGCTTTTTATTGGGTTTAACAAGTCAAGTAAATAGTACAGAAGAATTAGCTCGAAAAGATAACTTTGCCTTTGGTGTTAGTGTTGCCGGTAGTATTTTAGCGTTAGGCATCGTATTAACCGGTGCTATTTCCGGAGAAAATGCGCCAAGTTATACCATGGAAATCATTGGTATGTTTGCCTACGGTACCTACGGATTGGTATTGATTAAGGTTGGACGTATCATTCAAGACAAGATCGCTTTACAGCACTTAAATAAAACAGAATTAATAAAAAACAAAAACCTTACCATCGGTATTGTTGATGCAGCAGGTGCCATCGCTACCGCGATTATTATTCGTGCGGTATTACTTTGGGTGGACGGTTTAAATATTTCAACCTTCATCGCCATTACCAGTGGCTTTATTGTTGCTCAAGCAGTATTAGTTATGGTGACTCGTATTAGAGAGACAAAATATGCTAAAAACAATCAAGAAGATTGTCTACAAGAAGCCTTGAGCGATGGGCATTTAGCGCTTGCTATCCGTTATAGTGGTCAAGTTATTAGTACCGCACTTGCCGTCACAGCAGCAAGTCACTTCCTTATTTATAGTCCCGACACCTTAGTAGTGAATTTATTGGGCTGGTTAGTCTTCGGTATAATCATGACACTATTGGTTGCACTGTTGACCTCAATAGCCAAACGTATTGTCCTTTGGGGAATCAACCTAGTAGAAGAAGTAGATCAGCAACATAATATTGGTGTGGCTAGTATTGAAATGGCAACGAGTATTTCCATCGCCTTGATATTAACCGCGTTAATGGCATAAGGAAAAACCTATTTCCTAGGTTCAGACTGACTAGTTACAAAGCAAATACCTAGTGACTTAACTCTAAACCTAAGGCTAGTAACTACCAACTCGTATCATTCACTCGTAACGACAGAATAAATGCCCTTTATGCCATCAAAAAACTCCCGCCTTATTGACGACACACTACTCATTTTAACCATGGCGGTTCTCGCCGGTTGTGGTTTAATTTATGAATATCTTCTTTCTCATTACGCTGGTCGAGTGCTTGGTGTAATGGAAAGCACCATTTATACTATGATAGGTTTAATGATCGTGTCAATGGGCTTAGGTGCTTTTGCCGCGCGTAAAGTGCGCTGTGCCTTTAATGGTTTTGTTTATTTAGAGTTATTAATTGCTTTTCTCGGTGCTAGTGCCATTTTAATCATTGGCGGTCTCATAGCCATCACTCAAATATTGCCACATATCATTGCCGATATGTTTGCCCTTCCTCCCGATATGCTACCCAAAGGAGGAGTTTTTAAGCAGTTAAGTTTTATTGCCATTAATAGTCCTTATTTTTTCGGTGTGATATTAGGTTTTTTTATTGGCATGGAAATTCCACTAATAGCCAGAATTCGTGAAGAAATACATGGTCAGCACCTCGCTAATAATCTAGGTACAATTTATGGCGCAGACTACATTGGTGCAGGCATTGGGGCTGCTATTTGGGTGGTTTTTTTACTTAGCATAGATATCAGTAAAGCGGCTGCGTTAACGGCTAGCTTAAATCTAATTGCTGGCGCTTTTTTTATTTTACGGTATTGGCATAAATTAACCTGGCGTAAAACCTTTATTAGTTTACATCTAGTCTTAGCATTACTTATTTTATTAATGTTTAATTACGGTAACCACTGGCTAAATCAAATGAATAGCCTGCTCTATTTAGACAAGGTAGTACACGTACAAAAAACTAATTATCAGCAACTTACCTTCACTGAACGCTATTTAGGTGTTAGCGATAACGAACAACAAACTAGCATCATTAACTTTTATCTTAATGGCCGTTTACAGTTTTCATCCATCGATGAGCATATATATCATGACTACCTAGTAGCGCCCGTTTTAGCGGGTTCAGCTCGCCATGATAATATCCTTATTATTGGTGGTGGCGATGGCTTAGCACTGCGAGATGTATTGAAATACGCACCAAAAAAAGTGACCTTGATTGATCTAGATAGCGAGTTAATTAATATATTTAAAACGCCAGACGAACATGTAAATGCCAATTTAGCTAGAAAAATAAGCTATATGAATAAGAATAGTCTCCAAGATAAACGAGTCACTATTTTACGAAGTGATGCTTTTTTAACGGTTAATAAACTACTTAAAGCGGGACAAGTATTCGATGCTATTATTGTCGATCTTCCTGATCCTAGTCATCCCGATCTCAATAAGCTTTACACGGTTAATTTTTACGCTAAATTAAAACAGCTACTCTCAGGAGATGGCTTAATTGCCATTCAGTCAACAAGCCCTTATCATGCTAAAGATTCATTTATTTCTATTGGCAAAACATTACGTGCTGCAAACTTTGCGCATGTACAGCAATACCATGACAATGTTCCAAGCTTTGGCGAATGGGGCTGGACTATAGCGTCAAAAAGAGGCAAGAGCCCACTAGCAAGACTAAATAATTTAAAACAGTTGCCGGTCAAACATAGTTGGCTCAATATCAACATATTAAAATCAGCTTTTATTTTCCCCAATGATTTCTATATCAATGAAGCCAGCATAGATATCAATATATTAGGTAGTCATACACTTTACCAATTGCATCAAAACGCATGGCAAACCCAGCAAGGCATTAATTGAGCTCGTTACAAAAATGACTATTAAGAAAAGAAGTCTTAAGTAAAAAAACACTTGACATAATATGTCAAGATGTTAAATTTAATCTCGGTGACATATTATGTCATCTATATATTTTTGATAAGGATAGGAAGTACATGAATATTCATACTATAGCCGATCATTTAAATAGCTTAGCCGATAACTCAGACACAGGAATGGACTTTGACTGTCAACCTATATCCGGTGAAGTCGATGTTCTACAAATAACGCTTTTAGGACGAGAAGAATTGCCCATTTTTTTATCGGTAACCGACGACCAAATTTTGTGCATCAGTTATCTTTGGGGTACTGATGAAGTAAAAACTGAATGTATAAATACAATGCACGAAAGCATGTTGGAAATGAACATCCCCATGCCTTTATCATCTTTTTCAAAAATTGGTGATAAATATGTAGTTTTCGGCGCTTTATCTATCAATTCAACCTTTGAAGATATTGAGCATGAGCTGGTTGTATTAAGCAATAACGCCATAGAAGTAATTGATGATATGAGTGACTACCTTCGGTAAGTCGTAATCTATTACGACAACAAACCCAAGCTAAAATGTCGTCTTATTAGGAGAGAAAAAATGAGTATATTTAAAAAAATTATGACTGCAATTCGTGGTGGTGCTTCAGAAGCAGGTGAAGCAATTATTGATGCAAATGCTACCCGTATTTTTGAACAAGAGATTCGTGATGCAGAAAATCACTTAACCAAGGCAAAACGCGATTTAACGGGTGTAATGGCCGAGCAGATGTCGGCAAACCGTGAAGTGACTCGTTTACAACGCGAAGTATCTGAGCATGAAGGCTACGTTGGCCAAGCCTTAGAAAAAGGTGATGAAACGTTAGCACTTGCCATTGCTGAAAAGATTTCAACCTTAGAAAATGATTTAGCCGCGCAAGAACAAGCACTAAATAGTTTTACCGGCAATGCTGATAGACTTAAAGAGCTAGTAAAGAAAAGTGAGCGCCAAGTAACAGAGCATAAACGTCAATTATCTATGGTAAAAACCACCGAAAGTGTACAAAAAGCGACTTCGGCTATTACTGATAATTTTTCATCGAGCAATTCAAAATTGTTAAGTGCTAAAGATTCACTAGAGCGTATTAAAGCGAAGCAACAAAAATTTGATGATAAAATGAAAGCCGCTGAAATACTTGAATCTGAAAACGCAGATTCCACATTAACAGCTCAATTAAAAGCTGCGGGTATAGGCTCTCAAGAAAACAGCGCAAACTCAGTACTTGATCGCATTAAAGCGAAACAAAAGTCATAGCAAGTGACGAGTAGCGAGTTAAGAAAAAACCGCTACTCGTAATTTTATACTCGCCATTTTTTACTGACACTTTTTACTGACACCGTTTTAATTACAATTTAAGGTCTGTTATGAGTTTTTTTAAGAAAATATTTAACAAAGAAGCGAAAACTCAACGTAAATTAACTCACGTTAACCAACTTTTAGTCGGTGATATTATTATATTAACGGATAGCTTTGCTTTACCTCAAGCGTTACAAGGTCAACAGTTTCAAGTGACCGCGGTTAATAGCTATGAATACGAACAAAACACACAAACTGAATGGTCTTTACAAGGTAATGATGAACTGGCAATATTTTTATCATTAGAAATTGATGACACCACCGAGCTAAAGTTTTCATTGAAAATTGAGCATGGTGATGTTGAAACATTATTTGATTTAGACAACTTCTCACAAATATTTGATGAACCTGGTCAAGCCTTTTTAAACCGCCAACTTGATAATGAGGTTACTTCAACTTGGAGTAGTGAACAATACCAACAAAGCATTTTTGCAAAAGTGGGGTATTTTCATCGAAAAGATCATCGCAGTGAAGATATTTCAGCCTATGAAGGGGAAGGCTCTGGAGAACAACTTGAACTATATACCCTATATAACGAAGATCAAAGCAAAGGCGTAGATGTTGAAGTGTGGCAAGATGGCGATACTGATGTCTTTTTAACCTTATTTAGACCATTAACCGATATTATTGATATGTACCCAGCGAGCTAGGAACTAGGGAATAATATGACAAAAGCGAATACCTCATCTATCCCGACAACAAAAGATAGAAAAATTCCTGATAAATGGCAGTCTTCTATACAAGCAATGAAAGCCGTGCAAGTTGCTTTTGATATGGATGAAAAAATACAGTTGTCTATTCGAAAACAGGCGCTTGATGCCGGCCTTAGCCCATCAGATCAAATTCGTGATATTTTAGGGTTACCCATTAATAAACGTCCTAAACGCCCTCGTCTAACGGTAAGTTTAGCCCTAAGTGATTATCAATTATTAGCTGAAAAATACGGTTTAGAAGCCATACAGCAGCTTGATATCAAGAGAAAATTAATGGATGAGCTCATTGAGTCGGTCAACCTAAGCGACAACAAATAAATAGATTTTTGTATAAATAATTTTATATGTGCCATACTTTTGTTTAACATCAAAATATACACATAGGAACATCATTATGTTAAAACAAAAATCACTTATAAAAAAAATGCTTACTGTTAGCCTTGTATTAGGCTTAACTGCTTGTGCAAACACAGAAGGTTTAGAAGCGAGTATTTCCAGTTTATCCAATAAAGTTGATACACTCTCCAGTGAAGTTTCAGAACTTCAAATACAGCATCAATATATCCGCGAAGAAACACAAGCAGCTAAAACAGCAGCCCAGCAAGCTGCAGATAGTGCTAAATCTGCCAATGAACGCATTGACAACGTCGTTGCTTCTTACAAAAAGTAAAAAACTACTGTCCTAACTCGATAGCTAACCCCTTTGGTTTATCAAACATAGGGGTTATTTTTTGCCACATGCTATATTCTTTGCCGACAAACTTTTTTATCTCCGCCGTTATTGTATTTTTTTGGGCTGTATTTTCAATGGATAAAGGCGAATGTATTTCAATCACCCGTTTACCATCACTTTCATAAGACATTTTTATCGGTTGCTCAATAATACGCACCTTGGTATTTAACGGAATATTTTCAAAAAGCCATTTAATATCATCATCAAATAAACGAATACAACCCGAACTAGCGCGCATGCCAATACCAAAACGTTGATTACTGCCGTGGATTAAGTATTCACTCGTTCCTAGGCGTAGAGCGTATTTACCAAAAGGATTATTAGGTCCCGCAGCAATTTCTCTAGGTAATTCTTTACCGTGCTCTTCAAAATATCGTTGTCGCATCGCATCTGTTGGACGCCAAATAGGATTTTTTCTTTTACTGCTAATATAACTTGTTGCTTTTGGTGTCTCCAAACCTTCTCTACCTATGCCAACAGGAAATACATGTACTTTATTATTTTCAGGTGAAAAGTAATATAAACGTAATTCAGGTAAGTTTATGACGATACCTTCATATTTAATGTAAGGTAATAACATCGCGCTTGGAATTACAACATCACTATTAAGTTCAGGTAAGAAAGGATCAATATCAGGGTTTGCTGCCATTAATGCCAAAAAACCTACATTATATTGTTCTGCAATTTTTTGAAAATAATCCCCTTTTTTAACTTTATGGGTTTGATCAATCCCAATAAGTCGAAAGCCTTTTGCGGGTAAATCATATTCTGTTGCATAAGTTAAATGACTTAAAAAAATCAAAATGATGAGGGTTAAATTAGTTGAAAATATATTATTGATACTCACTACGATCCATCTCTTTGATGATATAGAGCATACCCTCGAGCAGCTTTACTCAACTTACCAGGTTTCATATGAACAATGGTCATTAACTGTTCTGCTAATGCAAATAAGGCTTGCTCGTCACCACTAACCAACTCTATTTCTAGCTCGTTTATAGCAAGTGTCTCAATATTAGGAGAGGTAAAAATTTCACCGCGATCAAGCGCTAATTCAATCACACTGCTATCTTGAGTAATTAACCACTTTTGACGAGAAAAGTCGGTATTAAAAATAACCTGTAAACTTTTTTCTAGTTTAGCTACATCAACATCATCTGGCCAAATATGTTCTGGAAATAATAATAAATCTAAGTGATTATCTTCAAGATCAACATTGTATTCTGGCCTCTGGTGCAAACAGCCAACAACTTTTCCTGCAGTTTTAACGGTTTGTTCATATTGTTGGTCAACCCCTCTTATCCTCAACCCTATATCCATCCTTCTTAACGCTAACTCTGTATTATCAAAATAATCATTACTGAGCTGCTTTTTATCCAGTGTAAAAGTAATATTTTGTCTGTTTAAAAATGCTGTAATTTTATCAACAACTACATCATTATCTTCATGATTCGCTGGTATTAGGTATTTAAGTTCTATCTCTGTCGTCATTTTAGTAAGCTTCGATTTTATTACATGATTCAATAACTAATAGCATACACTCTGTGACGGCTAGATACTCAATATTAATTGGTATAGCTTGCTATCAAAGCGCCAAACACATAATATCTGAGCATCAATAATTTATTTATCCAGTGGTTGTTTCATGAAAATTTATTCTAAGATCGTAAAACAAAAAATTAGACAAATACTAGTCAGCTTTACCATTTTACTTTGTGCTGTTATACCTGCCCAAGCACAAGAAACCAGTTCATCAAAAAATCAACAAGGTTTTATTACTGATGATTTATCTATATATATGCATGCTGGTGCCGGCACAAATTATCGTATATTGGGCACTATCAATGCTGGTACAGAGATAAAAATAACGGGAAAATCAGACAAGGGTTATAGTGAGATTATTGATAATAAAAATCGCAACACTTGGATAGAAACAAAATACCTATCCACTAAACCTGGTTTGCGCTTTGTTGTTGCAGAACTTAATGGAAAAATAGCCAACAGTAGTGGTTATACTAATCAGCTTGATGGTGAGGTTAATGAATTAAGAAGTTCTGTCGAAATACTCACTAAAGAGAAAAGTAAACTGTTAACTCAATTAAAGCAAGTTGAACAACAACTCAAAACGACGACTAGTAAAGTTAAAGATCAAGATACTAAGATTCTAACACAACGCTTTTATAATGGCGCAATAGTCCTAGGTATAGGTTTATTTTTAGGCTTGATTGTACCCAAATTTTTTGCTCGCCGTAAAAGCTCAATGGATAGTTGGAGTTAGTTGTTGACTGAGTATAATTGGCTCTGTTGTAGAAGGTTATGGTCGTCTCAATACAATTTAGCTATAGCCTTTATGAGCAGTGGCTTGCAAACGATTTTTAGTTAAACACTCAATATACCAACAGCCCTTTATTTATAAGTCTTTCGGCAGGTAACAACAATAATATACAACATAGCCGTATAATTATACATTTGGTGTTATTACTTCACGTAGTCCTCCTAGAGTATTATCTTTAAATCATAGCATTATTGAAAAGGCAGGTTGGCAGTTAGCAAGGGTTAAGTTAAAGGCAGTAAAAGTTAAGAAATAGCCTACATTAAGGCTAAAACCCTCATGTTTCCCATCGTAAACAAGCTAAAAAGAAAAATATAAAAATGAGTAATAATAATTCTACTAGCTCATTATATTTAAGGAATACTTATAATTAAAAATCTTGTCATTGAACCTTTAGACCATATTATAACGAATAATATTTGTGTTAGGCGATGTAGAATCAAGCGAATTGATGGCGACACTCAAGTAGGACAAACTGAATTATGGTTTAAATTTGATAAACAGATAATTCCACCGGAAGATAACGACTGTGAAAGCTATTTATTGGCACTTATTATGGATGCCATGAAAGAAAATAGAAATATAATTGTCAAAGGGGAAATATCGAAACAGCTTTTAAGTAATTTGGTTGAATATCAAGCCGCGTGGAATAAATGGTTACCAAACTTATACTCTTGTATAGGCATCAGTGTTGATTCCATAAAAAATAATAGTGCACTTGCATCTGGGGCTATATGTGCTTTTTCAGGTGGTGTTGATGCGACTTTTTCTGCATGGCGTCACTCGCAAAAAAAATGTAGTCATCGATCTCAGAAAATAAATTTATGTACGATGGTTCATGGGTTTGATATTCCACTTAGTGATGAAGCCGCATTTTATAACGCTAGTAAGAAAGCTGAGAAAACGTTAAGTGACATTCATCTTAAATTAGTAACTATTCAAACAAACTATCGCCAAATTACTAAGGTCAATTGGGAGCACGCTTTTTCGAATGCTTTAGTTTCCACTCTTAGTAATTTTAAGAAAGTTTCTGGGACTTGTATTGTTGGCAGTAGTGAACCATATGATTCACTAATTATTCCTTGGGGATCATCTCCTATTACAGATCACTTATTAAGTTCAGCTGACTTTGTTGTTATTCATGATGGTGCAAGTCATAATAGAACAGAAAAAGTCAAAGAAATATGTGATTGGTCTGTTGGTATTGACAATTTGCGTGTTTGTTGGCAAGGAGACTTAAAAGATCTAAATTGCGGTGAATGCGAAAAATGCGTAAGGACTAAACTTAACTTTTTAGCAACAAACAATCTTATTCCAAAATGTTTTCCTGATTCTGATATCATCGAGGATCTTAAAAATATAGAACTTAAGAACAAAAGTACTCGTGCAGAGTGGCAACAAATATATGACTACGCCATTAAAAATAAAGTCCTTGCTTCTTGGGTGTATAGGCTGCCCATAATTTTAAACAACAAATCTTTTCTTGATAAAATTCGGTTTAAGGGAAAGAAATTAGTAAAAAATCTAATAAAAAAATAGAAGGTCCCGCTGTGTTCATCGTGCTTTTTTATGTAGAGAAGATAAAGTCACAGGGTAAAATTAAGAATCAACTACATGAATAGGTTTAAAATATAATAATGAAAAATAGTAATTGGTTAAGTTTAATGGATTCATTAAAGGCTCAGCATACAGAAATTGCTAAGCTCATTAATGGACGAAAGGTAGCTTATATTGATATTCCAATGTATTTTAATGTCGGTGATTTATTAATTTATAAAGGTACCGAAGCATTTTTTAAAAATCATCATATAAACGTAATCTATAGAGGTGGGGATAAAATAAATGAAAAGTACTTGAATGAGGCTGATGTTATTTTATTTCAGGGTGGGGGAAATTTTGGCGACTTATACGATAAACATCAAAATATACGTGAAAGAATAATTGCAAAATTTACAAATAAATGTTTGATTTGTCTTCCTCAGTCTATTCATTTCGAAAATCAAGATGCACTAAAAAAATCTGCCGATATTTTTAGTAAACATCAAGATTTTCATTTTTTTGTTAGAGATCAGGAAAGTATTGAAATAGCAAAGGAGTTTACTACTAATGTTTATTTAACTCCTGATATGGCGCATAGTTTGCACCCTTTAATCGATAAAAGAGAATGTGTTAGCACTTTAGATAATTTGGGTAGTATTAAAATAATTAATATGAAACGGGTTGATAAAGAAAGTTCGGTAAATGATTCTTATATTGAAAAGAAAGGCTTTGACTGGCTAAACATTATAACCGTACAAGATACTAAGTCTCGTAGATTATTAAAAAAGTTATACCCGTACCTTATGACAAGAAAAAGAGTTATGAATCATTGGGAAAAACTTACAGGCGATATTGTTTTCAGATCCATAACTTATTTTCATGCTCATGAACTTATTTATACAGATCGATTGCACGGGTTTATTTTATCTACGTTATTAGGAAAGCAATTAGTTTTGAATGATAATTCATACGGTAAAAATTATCGCTACTTCAAAGCCTTTATGAGCAGTTATCCATTCATTCTTTCTGAAGATTAATCTGGGCAGGCCGCATAATACACATATATTGTGAACTGCCAAACTCAATTGGAGAATGAATATAGAAGGCCCACGGCAATATCACCGATAACTGCTGATATTTTATATTTAATTCCCCCGAAAATTTAGTTATAATTCAATCACTTTAATAAGGACATACCTAGTAAGCTTTCTATGTTAAAAACCTACGTAATCAACCTTACCGGCTCAGATGAGCGCTGGACAGTGACAAGTTCTCGTTTAAAAGAACTAGGTGTGCCTTTTGAACGCTTTGCAGCTATTGATGGTAGGCTGTCGCCTCACCCATTATTTAAACGATATGATGATAATCTCCGTCAAAAATATAGAGGCCGAGAGTTATCTGCTGGAGAACTAGGTTGTTTTTCATCTCATTTTTTACTTTGGCAACGCTGTGTTGAGCTGAACGAGCAGATTGTAATTATGGAAGATGATATTATTATTAATAACTCTTTTCCTGCTGCGATAAAAATTGCTGAAGAGAATATTGAACGATTACCTTATTTACGTTTTTCAGGCATGGCTCTAAAAAACCGACCCTACAAAAAAATTGACCATTTAGGTGATTTTGACTTAATAGATCATATTAAAGGCCCTATAGGTACCCAGTGTTATGTGTTAAGTCCTAAAGCTGCTGAAAAATTTATCCGATATGCTGATGTGTGGTTTTTGGCGGTGGATGATTATATGGATCGTTATTGGTCACACCATGTTGATTGCTTTAGTTTAAAGCCATTTCCAATTAGTATTATTCGAGATAATAATAGTGACATCCCCAGAATACCAAAAGCACCTCAACCCATTTGGAAAAGTATAAGAAAAGAAGCTTATAAACTCCTAGAAGGCATTAGACGATATTGGTATCGTGTGAATAAATAATATATGTTGTTGGTTTGTTGGAGCAACAAGAAGAATTTAATTGTTCCTATAGCATTAAATATAATGGCTGAATGTAACTTTAGCCATTATGACAATAATTCATCACAACAGAAGTATTTATTTAGACCTACTAACAAGTTGGTCAAACATCGTTATTTTTAAGGTTTTTTATGGAAATATTAGTATTTACACGCTCAACATCAACAATTAATCAATTTCGTCCTGAAGCTGAAATATATTGTTCCATGGTCAGGTTAGGCCACAAAATAACTATAATAACAGATGTAATACCTGAACAATTAGAGCGTTTTGAGCAAGCTGGTGTTAAAGTTATTCCTCATAAAATTACCAAAAAAATCAGCTTAAACTCTATAAAACTGATCCGTCAGGAACTCACTCTACATTCATATGATGTTCTTTATGCTTGTTGCTCAAAAACAATTCCTAACGCAGCTTTTGCATGCATTGGATTCAATGTTCAGCTGATTGTATACCGAGGTACCTCTGGTGGAATGTACAGAACCGATCCTAGTAACTACCTTTGCATGTTACATCCTCGTATAAACGGCGTAGTTTGTGTCTCAAGTGCGGTTACAGAAAATGTAAAAAATAAAGTCAGACAATCAATTAAAGATGATATTAAAACTATTTATAAAGGACACGATTTAGCTTGGTATCGAGATCCTGCCGTAGATCTTACTACATTAGGAAGCAACCAAAAGTATTTCAATATCTTATGCATCGGCAGTAATCGACCTCATAAAGGCTTAAAGGTTATGCTTGATGCAGCTAAACAACTGGCTGACATTAACGAGCTTAGAATTATTTTAGTTGGGAAAAATTTTGATTGTGAGCCTTATCAAAGTCAAATTATTAATTCAGGTATGACTGAGCGAATTTTACAGCCTGGCTTTAGAAGTGATGTACCTTCCATAGCTAAAGCATGCGATTTATTAGTTCTTCCTTCTATTGATAAAGAAGGATTATCAAGAGTTATACTAGAAGCATTATCAAATGGTACCCCCGTTATCTCATCAGCAAACGATGGTGCTGTTGAAACGATAGAGAATGATATTAATGGCTATTTAGTCCCCATTGGAGATGGTAAAGCCATTGCGGACAAAATAAGAATACTCCACCAAGATCGTCAAAAACTCAAACAACTTGCAGATCACACCACTCATATCATAAAAACAAAAATGTCTCATACCAAAACAGTCAAAAACATGCTTGAGTTTTTCCAAGAGTTATCATTAAAAAATAAAGAATAGAAACACTTCAACTTTAATCGGTAAACAATGAAAAATATTTATTTTTTACTTTTACGGTGATGGAAGTAAGTAAACAGATATTTATTAAACGTATATTGCATTTGAATTACGGCAATGACAAAACCTAAGCGGCCATCCAAAAAACCTAAACGTAAAAAATAATGACGAATAAAGGCAAATATTGAAGAAGAAGAAGCTATTAATACACCACTTTTTTTTCCTTGCCTACATTTAGAATCAGCACCCAAACTAGCATAACGATTTCTTTTATTAATATATTGATAAATATCATCATATTGGTAATGCAGTAGATCGCCTTTTAAACGTATTTTTTTAGAGCCTTTACAGCTAAGAGCTTCATGCACAAGCGCTTCGTTATACCTAAAAGATGTTTTATTATATATACGGGCAATTCTGTCAGGATACCAGCCACTATGATAAATAAACTGTCCACAAAAATTCGTTAGCCTGTTAACATAAAAAACATCGTTATTCCCTGCTTGATTAATATGAGTTAAAATTTCACTTTTTAATTCTTCAGTAACAACTTCATCACAGTCAATAGCGAAAATCCAATCATTAGAAGCAAAATCTTCTGCTCTTCGTCGCTGTATACCAAAACCTTGCCAATCTTCTTCAACAAAAATTTTATCGGTAAACTGCTTTGCAATTTCAAGTGTATTATCTGTACTACCTGAATCAACAATCACAATTTCATCCGCCCAACTAACCGATTCTAAACAACTAGCAATTTTATTTTCTTCATTTTTACAAATTATACATATTGATATTTTTGTCATTATATTTCCAAAATAATTATAGTTGCCAATACTTTAGTTTTTTTCGCATTTTAAATTGCCTAAAAAAATCTGTTGGCTTTTTACCTAATAAGAGCTTACCAGATAACAATTCATCAACAGCACTTAAAACTCTTATTGACGAATTCCCATCATTATAAGGATGAGTTCTCTTTATAAACTCTTTAATATGCGCCATTAATTGTGGCGGTTTTTGCAGTGCAGTTTCAATTGACGACTCGAGTAAGTCAACATTATCTATATCCATTAAGTAATTTTTTGGCGCTATATTTTTATAGGTCACCACTGGCTTACCTAACAATAAAAACATGATTAAAACTGACGATGTATCACAAACCATCACGTCAGCTTTTTGTAGCAATGGGATAACATTATCCGTTTCGATAAATGATAAATTATCATTTTGAATAGACTTATATTTATTCACAATATCTACTGGCATTTTAGGATGAAGCTGCACTAACCAATTCCACTTACCTAATTGACTTAGTCTTTTTACTGTGTCAAATAAATGAGGGGCACAAGATAGCTTTTTTGAAAAAGTAGAACATAGTAGAATCGTTGGTCTATTTACAGGTATACTTTTATTTTCTAAATAAAGCCTATCCAGCGCACACCATCCTGTTTCTGCCACTGTAAAATGATCATATTGCTTCGCTAACTCTAAAAAAGGCAATGTTGTACTTGGCCCTTGAGTACAATAAAGATCGAAGCAATTTCTAATTTTAAAGTGATCATTATTGCCTTTTTTATCCACCTTACCTGCATCAAATCCGTGAAAAACAGCCACGTTAATACCAGGTAAAAAAGTAGGTGCTATGTTGGCAGGATAAAAGACAGCCACAGGGTTATAATTTTTTATCTCTTCAATTGACATTAATTGGAATTCATCGGCGGTTAAAAAATCAGCATTAACGTTTTTGCCCTCTAAAAACCAAGCAACTTGATCTCCCCTCGCTAAAATAGCAATTTGCAGGGGCCGTAAAATAGCATAAGAATAATTTTGAGAAATATAAAACAAATAACGTTTTGTCAGCATGAAACATTCAACTTATCTAATAAAATAAAGACCTGTTAATTATCACCATTTTAGCTCTATATAACATGGATGAAAACACGTATAATTTAATTTTTCAGCATTAACATACACTTTATTTGATTAAAGCAGATGGAATTGTAAAACTATTGAATGGATATTTACTAGCATGTTATCTTCTAAATCACTTTTTACTTGGCTAATTTTAGTGACAGGTATCACCTTTAGCACACTATCATTAGCTGAGCCTTGGGTAGACACGTCAGACATTTACTTAAAAGCTAATATTCAGCTACTTGCTGACACTGGCCATATAATTACCCCCGTAACCACTTACCCGCTCATGTGGCACGATATAATTCGTGATATTAAAAATATTAACCGTGATAGCTTAAGCGCAAATCAGCAAAGTGCTTATCATTATATTAATCATCAATTTAAGCTCGCTAACCAAAATCAAACTCGTATAAAAGCAAAAATTGGCGTTGAAAATAAACGTTTTACCAGTTTTGGCGATCAAGTAAGTGATAAAAATAGTATCAGTGTGCACTCAAGTATACTGTTCGAAAATTTTGCGGCTAAATTTGCTCCAAGCTATACGCATAATCCTTTCGATGGCGAAAAAACTCGTTTTGATGAAAGCTATATTGCTGCATTTGTTGGTAATTGGGTACTTTCTTTTGGTCGACAAAATCGTTGGTATGGCCCAACTTGGGATACTAGTTTAAGCTTAACCAATAATGCCCGCCCAATTACTGCAATAGCAATTTCTCGTAAATCAGCCGAACCATTTACAGTACCTTTCACAGAGTTTGATATTCCATGGACAGTTACTAGTTTTATGGGGAAAATGGATGACGAACGTGTCGTTAAAAACACCCTACTCTGGGGATTTAGATTAAATTTAAAACCGTTTAAGAATTTAGAGTTAGGTATTACTCGTCTAGCGCAATGGGGTGGGGATGGTCGTTCTCAAAGCTTATCCATTTTTGGTGATATACTTCTGGGCAAAACTAACTGTGGTATTGATGGGGTAGTGTGTAATGAAAACACGCCAAATCCTGCTAATCAACAAGCAGGTTTCGATATGCGCTACTCATTTAACCTATTTAATACGCCCGTTGCATTTTATGGTCAGTACTTTGCTGAAGATGGTGATAACTCAGGTGGTTTTGGGCTAGTGACAAAAGCTCAAGTTCAAGGCGGTATGGATGTGCAGCTTAATTTATTTTTATTACCTACCACCGCTTATATTGAATATACCGACACTTATCAAAGCTGCCCAAATTTTACAGGTAGAGAAGATATTGGTGATTGCTATTATGAGCATTCAAGTTATGCAACAGGGATGCGTTATAATGGCCGAACTATTGGTAGTACTTATGACAACGATGCAAGAACGTATATACTAGGCACTATTTCACAGCTTAGTATAAACACCAGACTAACCAATAAACTACGGTATATAGATCTTAATTATGATAATAGCGATCGAGCTCCTGACAACCCTATCATTGGCAATACAGTAACGAGTATTGCAGAACAGGTTTGGATGATATCAAGTAGTGTTCTACATGATTATAAAAACTGGCGCTTTACCTTAGCAGCAGAGATAAGCCGTTCAACTTTTGAGAATGAAATCAGTAATAAAACAGATTTTAATGCCTCTTTTATGGTTGAATATAATCTATAGTACCTAACGACATATAACTAATTTATCTAGCACTTAATAATATTTCATTTGACAGTGTTAGAGTATATGCGTTATTAATAGGCATATAGTAATTTTAGAAGAATTTTTTACCTTATATAATGATTAAATTAATTAAGTATACAACACCCAACCTCCTCCTCGCACTCATCGTGCGCGATTAGGTTTTATTGCTTATTTAATTACTTCATTTATTAGAGATAAAAAATAAGATATTCAAATGAAACCTGCGCTAACTAACGCGGGTTTTTTTACGTCTATGCGTTTTTTAGCTTTAATATATACCCGTTCCACTTGAAGATGCATGATTCAGCTGGACCGGGTATAATTAGCAAGCAACAACTAGGCATATAAAGGATAAGCACATGAGCAATAGAGCAGCATCAACTGACAATGTCATTATTTTTGACACCACCCTACGCGATGGAGAGCAGGCATTAAATGCTAGCTTATCCGTGCATGAAAAACTTCAAATAGCCTTATCACTTGAGCGTTTAGGAGTGGATGTAATGGAAGTTGGCTTTCCTGTATCTTCTCCCGGTGACTTTGAGTCAGTACAACAAATTGCCCGTATTATAAAAGATGCACGTGTTTGTGGTTTAGCACGTGCCGTTGAAGCGGATATTGATGCCTGTGCACAGTCACTAGGAGTAGCGGATCAATTTCGTATTCATACTTTTATTTCTACGTCTGATGTACATGTTCAACAAAAATTGAAAAAAGAATTTGCTGATGTTCAAGCCATGGCTGTACATGCGGTAAAATATGCACGTAGATTTACTGATGATGTCGAATTTTCTTGTGAAGATGCCGGTCGCACCCCTATTGATAATTTATGTCGTATGGTTGAAGCCGCTATTGATGCCGGCGCAACGACCGTAAATATTCCAGATACAGTCGGTTATACTTTACCATTTGAATTCCAAGGTATTATTACCAACTTATTCAACCGTGTACCTAATATTGATAAAGCGATTATTTCAGTACACTGTCATAACGACTTAGGGTTAGCAGTAGCAAATTCTATGGCGGCAGTTCAGGCAGGTGCTCGCCAAATTGAATGTACTATTAATGGCATTGGAGAGCGTGCGGGTAATTGTTCTTTAGAAGAAGTAGCCATGATCATGCAAACTCGCCAAGCACTCTTAGGCGTAAATACGCATATTAACCATCAAGAAATTGCCCGTACGTCTAAATTAGTCAGTACGTTATGCAACATGCCAGTACAATTAAATAAAGCCATTGTTGGCGGTAATGCCTTTAGCCACTCATCAGGAATTCATCAAGACG
This sequence comes from Colwellia sp., assembly GCA_003521815.1. Lineage (GTDB taxonomy): Bacteria > Pseudomonadota > Gammaproteobacteria > Enterobacterales > Alteromonadaceae > Colwellia. The sequence goes on along the minus strand of DPHE01000081.1, from coordinate 45,241 downwards.
GCATGTTAAAAGCCAGTAATACTTATGAAATAATGACGCCTGAAAGTGTCGGCATTGCTAAAACCAAATTAAACCTAACCTCACGCAGTGGTCGCCATGTCATTAAACACCGCATGGAAAGTTTAGGTTATAAAGAAACTGATTATGATATTGAAGAACTTTACGCTGACTTTTTAGCCTTAGCTGATAAAAAGGGTCAGGTATTTGATGATGATTTAGAAGCCTTAGTATTTAAATTACAACAAAAAGATTTAAAAGATTATTACCGCTTGGAAAATATAAAAGTACAATGTGGTGATGGCGACTTTGCTACTGCGAGTATTAAATTAGTATCTGGTGATGAAACTGAAAGTAAGATTCATGCTGCTACAGGTAATGGACCCGTTGATGCTTTATATCAAGCAATTAAGCAAACTGTCGACATTGATTTCGACGTAAGTGATTATAAAATATCAAATAAAGGCTCCGGTGAAGATGGCTTAGGTCAGGCTGATTTAGTGATCACTTGGCAAGATAGAAACTTTCACGGCTATGGTTTAGAAACCGATGTTATTGAAGCCTCAGGACAAGCGCTTATTCATGCATTGAATAGCATCCGCCGCGCCATGACAATTGCAGAATTAAAACAAACAAAAGAAAATAAGAATTAATCCAACAAAGCGAATAAAGTCGCTCCTGCTAACGATTAATTAACAATAATGACGCACTCAATTAGTCAATATTGAGCATAAAAATATAGCATAACGTTATTTCGAACTTTGAGTTCGATGAGCGTTTTTATAAAAATTTAAAGGTAAAGTAACATGTCCAACATAGCAATTTTAGCCGGTGATGGTATCGGTCCGGAAATTATGGTTGAAGCTAAAAAAGTGTTAAACGCTATTTCAGCCAAATTTGATATAGAAATTAATACTAAAGATTACGATGTCGGTGGTGCTGCCATTGATCTTCATGGCCATGCCTTACCTGATACAACCATGAAAGGTTGTGAAGAAAGTGACGCTATTTTATTTGGCTCTGTAGGTGGTCCTAAGTGGGCGAACTTACCACCAACTGAACAGCCTGAGCGCTGTGCATTGTTAAGCTTACGCTCTCGTTTTGAGTTGTTTTGTAATATGCGCCCAGCCACATTACAACCTGCTCTTTCGGCATTATCAACGTTACGTAGCGATATTTCTGAGCAAGGTTTTGATGTATTAGTTATTCGTGAGTTAACTGGTGATATTTATTTTGGTGAGCCAAAAGGTCGCCGAGGCGAAGGCGAAGAAGAAACTGGTTTCGATTCTATGTTTTATTCACGTCGTGAAATAAAACGCATTGCTCATCTAGCTTTTCAAGCAGCACAAAAACGTGATAACAAAGTAACTTCAGTAGATAAAGCTAATGTACTAGCGACTAGCCAATTATGGCGTCAAGTCGTTGAAGAAGTCGCTGTTGAATATCCTGAAGTAGAATTAGAACATTTATATGTTGATAACGCTGCCATGCAGTTAGTACGTGATCCTAACCAATTTGACGTGATGCTATGTCCAAACTTATTCGGTGATATTTTATCTGATATCTGCGCGATGATTACCGGCTCTATGGGCTTATTACCTTCATCAAGCCTAAATGCTCAAGGTTTTGGCATGTATGAACCAGCAGGCGGCAGTGCACCAGATATCGCCGGTATGGGCATCGCAAATCCGGTAGCACAAATTTTATCGGCTGCATTAATGCTTCGTTACAGTTTAAATGAAGATGCGGCGGCAAATGCCATTGAAAAAGCAGTGAGCAACGCCTTAGATAACGGCGTACTTACGGCTGATTTATTACCTGCAAGTGAAAGACACAATGCTAAAAGCACCAGCGAAGTTGGTGATTATATCTGTCAACAAATTGAGAGCGCGTAACATGACAACCAATACTGCACCACAAACATTATATGAAAAATTATGGCAAACGCATTTAGTCGAAGAAAAAGCAGGTGAAACACCATTACTTTACGTTGATCGTCATTTGATTCATGAAGTAACTTCACCGCAAGCCTTTGCAAATTTACGTTTTCATAATCGCCCTGTTCGCCATCCTGAGCGTACAATAGCAACAATGGATCACAACATTTCAACTCGCTCAATTAAAATTGATGCCGCAGGTGATGGCGCTGCAAACCAGTTACGTGCACTAGAAAAAAATTGTAAAGACTTTGGCATTGAACTATTTGGTATGGGCCATAAAAACCAAGGTATAGCCCACGTTATGGGTCCTGAGCTTGGTTTAACATTACCTGGCACTATCATAGTTTGTGGTGATTCACATACCGCAACTCATGGCGCATTTGGCGCATTAGCTTTTGGTATCGGTACTTCTGAAGTTGAGCATGTTTTTGCTACACAAACCTTGCGTCAAACTAAAGCTAAAACCATGAAGGTAGAAGTTAAAGGCCATGTTGGCAAAGGCATTAGCGCAAAAGATATTATTCTTGCCATTATAGGTAAAACTGGCAGTGCTGGCGCAACAGGTTATGTGGTTGAATATTGCGGTGAAGCCATTGAAGCATTGAGCATGGAAGAACGCATGACTGTATGTAACATGAGCATAGAGTTTGGTGCAAAAGCTGGTTTAGTTGCCCCTGATCAAACAACCTTTGATTATGTAGAAGGTAGAGAATACGCACCAAAAGGCAATGTTTGGCAACAAGCGGTTAATGATTGGAAGCAACTAAAATCAGATGATGATGCTATTTTTGATAGCACAATAACACTTTCGGCTAAAGATATTAAAGCACAAGTAACCTGGGGTACTAATCCAGGTCAAGTTACCAGTGTCGACAGTATTGTTCCTTCTCCAGATGATTTTAATGATCCTATTGAAAAAGAGTCATGTGTAAACGCTTTAGCTTACATGGATCTAGTTGCTGGTTCTAAGATCACTGATATTAGCGTGAACAAGGTTTTTATAGGCTCTTGTACTAACTCACGCATTGAAGATCTTAGAGCGGCAGCAAGTGTTGTTAAAGATTACACCGCTAAAGGGCAACGTGTACAAAGCTCAATAGATGCTATTGTTGTTCCTGGCTCATATCGAGTAAAAGAACAAGCAGAAAGCGAAGGTTTAGATAAAATATTTTCTGAAGCGGGTTTTGAGTGGCGCCTACCGGGTTGTTCTATGTGTTTAGGTATGAACGACGATGTACTTGAAGAAGGCGATCGTTGTGCATCAACCAGTAATCGTAACTTTGAAGGTCGTCAAGGTCGTGGAAGTCGTACTCACTTAGTTAGCCCTGAAATGGCTGCAGCAGCAGCGATTGCCGGTCACTTTGTTGATTTAAACGCGTAAAACATACAGCCTACTGAGGAATAGAACATGGAAAAATTTACTACACATACAGGCTTGGTTGTGCCTTTAGATATCGCCAATGTCGATACCGATCAAATCATCCCAAAACAATTTTTACAAAAAACTGAACGTGTTGGTTTTGGTGTACATTTATTTCACGATAGTCGCTATCTTGATCACAGTGGCAAAGAGCCAAATCCTGAGTTTATTTTAAATAAACCAGAATATAAAGACACTAGCATATTACTTGCTCGTGAAAATTTCGGCTGTGGTTCAAGTCGTGAACATGCACCATGGGCATTAGAAGAGTTTGGTTTTAAAGTAGTAATAGCACCTAGCTTTGCTGATATTTTTTACGGTAATTGTATTAACATTGGTCTTTTACCGATTAAACTAAGCGAAGATGAAGTTGAACAGTTATTCACTCAATCTCAAGATGCAAAACTAACATTAAGAGTTGATTTAAAAAATAATAATGTTTCTTTCATCAATGAAACTGGGGCTAAAGTGAGCTTTAACTTTGAACTAGGTGAGTTTCACAAATACTGCCTAGAAGAAGGTGTAGATAGTGTTGGTTGGACTTTAAATAAACTAGAAACCATCGAAGCTTTTGAAGGTAAAATGCCAAGCTGGCAGTAACATGAGTATTGAGTTGCGAGTTGTCCTTCGACTGCTCGTACCTC
>DPHE01000081.1:13792-40979 GCA_003521815.1 Colwellia sp. | reverse complement strand
AAGCTAAATTTTTCACCACGATAAATTAAAATAACTTGTTGTGGCAAGATATCTTCCAGTTCTAACTCTGGCGTGATCATATCTCCTTGATATCTATCTCTACCATTTACATTTACCCAACCTTGACCGTTCGACGCGTAAATGTGCTGTTCAAAACGTAGACTCGGCACACCATTTTGTACCCATGCAGGCATTTGTGTTAATGGCTTAATTTCGCCGTCTGCTATATCACTGACTTCAGCTTCCTGTGATGGAAGAGTCTGATCTTGGTTAGTTTCATCCATCGCAGTTTGAAAACGCGCTAATAAGTCGTCAGAAACACCTTCAACGGCTTTAATTTGATAGTTATCATCAACTTTAGCTTCATACGTATCAATCGTATTCAACTTAGCTGAAATTATTTTTTGTTCTGGCGCTTTTTTAACAATAACTTTTGGAGTTGGCGCGATGGCTTTATGATTAGAATTCAAAGTAATTGATTTTTCTTCTACCTCAAGACTTAACCCTGATTGTTGTATATTCTGTGGCTCTATACTAATTGAAGGAATTATTTCACTATCTTTTTCTGCTATTCTATCTACTGCTTTTTCTGTTGCTTTATCTACTATTTTTTCTGGCAAAGCACTATTAATCACTAGCGGTTGCTCTTTTTGTCCAAACCAAAATCCAGCCATCGACACCACGACTAACAGACTAACAACCAAAGCTACTTTCATATTTTTATGTTGCCACCAAATAAGCGGTAAAAAGTCATCGCATAATGCATGACTTGCTGCTTTATAAACTATTTTCTTATCAACCACAGCATTATTACTATTGTATGCCTCGATCAAGGCACTGTGACAAATCAAGTTAATTAACCTTGGAATACCCTGAGACAATTTATGTATGGCGGCTAGAGCACTTTTATTAAATAGTGCTCTATGACAGTCTGCTACTGATAATCGATGCTTTATGTACAAAGCTAACTCTTGCTTATCTAGCGGTAATAAATGATAACGAGCCGTGATTCGTTGTGCTAATTGTCGTAAATCACGGCGCCTCAATAACTGTTGTAATTCTGGTTGCCCAATAAGAATTATTTGTAATAGCTTTTTAGTATTTGTTTCTAAATTAGTTAGCAGGCGTAATTGTTCTAATACTTCTGGTTCTAAGTGCTGTGCTTCATCAATAATTAATAAGGTATTAAGATCATTAGCATGATTTTTCAGTAATTTTTCAGAAATTTTATCCGTTAACGTTTTTAACGAAGCACCTGTTTTACGATAACGGATTTTTAGCTGATCACAAATAGTCGCCAGTAATTCTTGGCTAGATAATGTAGGATTCAAAATGAATGCTAATTGTGTATTTTCAGGTAAATCAGCCATTAAACAACGGCTCACGGTCGTTTTTCCCGTTCCCACTTCACCTGTTAGCAGAACAAAACCACCATTACTACTGACACTAGAGCCGCCCAAACCATGGGTTAAATGCGTCAGCGCTTCACGATGCCGACCACTCATAAATAAATATTTAGGATCTGGCGCTATTGAGAAGGGTAATTCACTTAACGAAAAATAATTTGTATACATAAAGCGATGCTATTGCTCAAAGGTAAATTAGAATATTTGCATTCATGAAACTAACCTTTTGCTGTTGGTATGTCTACGAATTACGCTCATACTGAATTAAAAGTTGTGATAAACTTTACTTATTTCAGCGCACACTTGAGGAATATTTTTGTCAACTAACACTATTCACCTATCAACAGATACATCAACTATCGATTTTTACCTTGTTGGTGGAGCTGTCCGTGACAAGCTATTAAATCGACCAGTCAAAGATAATGACTATTTAGTTGTTGGTGCAACCGTTGAACAGATGTTGTTATTAGGCTTTCATCAAGTAGGCAAAGATTTTCCTGTTTTTTTACACCCAAAAACCAAACAAGAATATGCGTTAGCTCGCACCGAACGTAAACAAGGCCAAGGCTACACAGGCTTTAATTGTTACGCTGCGCCCGATGTAACCATTGAACAAGATTTGTTACGACGCGATCTTTCCGTTAATGCCATGGCAATGAGTGAAAACGGTACAATTATCGATCCCTATCATGGCCAACGAGATATAGAAAATAGAGTATTACGCCATGTAAGTGACGCTTTCATTGAAGATCCCTTAAGAGTATTACGTGTCGCTCGTTTCGCAGCCCGTTATTACAACGATGGCTTTACCATTGCCGCTGAAACACTCACCTTAATGACAAAAATTAGTGAAAGCGGTGAACTAGCCACGTTAAGCGCAGAGCGCATTTGGCAAGAAATGCATCGCGCCCTGTCTGAAGGCTATGATAATGAAAGTGCTGAAGAAAATGGCAAGTATGGTAACGCACAACATCCTGAAATATTCTTTGAAGTATTGCACCAATGTCAGGCACTAAAAGCACTTTGGCCTGAACTTGATGTCTTATGGGGAGTTCCTAATCCAGCACAATGGCATCCTGAAATTTGTAGTGGTATTCATACCATGATGGTATTACACCAAGCTGTTTTACTCACTCCTAATCATAAAAATAAAACCGCTATTCGCTTTGCTGCCTTATGTCACGACCTTGGTAAAGGATTAACCATCAGCGAGCAGTGGCCGAGTCATCGGGGCCATGAAAAGTCTGGCCTTCCCTTAGTCGAGAAGATTTCAAAACAACTCAAAGTACCCAATTACTGCAAGCAATTAGCCTTAAAAGTATGTGAGCATCACTTGCATTGTCATAAAGCTTTTCAATTAAAAGCGAGCACTTTACTCCGAATTTTTAACCAGTTAGATGTTTGGCGTAAACCTCAAGAATTTGATGACTTCCTTATTGCCTGTAAAAGTGATTTTCTAGGTCGTCTTGGTTTTGAACATAAACCTTATCCACAGGAACAATACTTAAAAGCTGCTGCGCAAGCAGCAACGCAAGTCAATGCGAAACCATTTGTTGAGCAAGGTCTGCAAGGAATAGCGATAAAAGAAGCAATAGCAAAAGCACGCTTCCAAGCCATTAAAGAAGTAAAAAAGCAATATCAAATTAATTGATTACCTGCCTAAACAAAGAATTTTGCCGTAATTAATGTATGTTGCTTGAAATACTCCCTTATCAGCGCCTGTAGATATAAATTTATCTCTAAACGCTCAGACTCTTCAGCATCAACCGTTAAACCAATATTGTACTGCTTGGCTTGTATACAGAGCACTTTCAGTTTAGGTACAATTTCGTCCATCACCCGTGATTTGTGCGTAAATTTATAACGTGGGTGAATAGCCGATAATTTTACCGAAATACCTTGGACTCGGCGGGGATAATTTTTACCTGATTGTTCATCACGAATTTTTAAAACTATTCTACGCGCACGTTCCCAAGCACGGCTTCTAGCACTCACATTTACTTCTGCAAAAGGGAGAATATGATCAACACCAACATTTTCGTCAATACGGCAAAACTCACGAATTGTTTGTCAAATAGGGCTATCTGTAATTAACGAGCTAGTAAAAAGCATGGAGGATCCTCACAAGTGAAAACTATCTGTAATGAGTATAGTTACTTTATTTTAATGAATGTATTTAAGTGTGATTTTAATGTGAAGTCAGCAGAATGTGCTGGTTATTTTCTTAGTTTTGCCATATTAAAAACTGAAAAAAGAATAATTAACAATATAAAACTCTATCCTTCGACAAGCTCAGGACAAACGGAGCGTACTTAAATTTCAGAGTGAAAATAGTAGCCGTTCATACTGAGTGCGAGGAACGAGCAGTCGAAGCATTAATCGATATTAATACGCGTAATATCAGCGCCTAATGCTTGTAATTTATCTTCTATATGTAGATAACCACGATCGATATGATAAATACGATCGACTTGCGTTGGTGTTTTAGCCACTAAACCCGCTATCACTAAACTCGCTGAAGCACGTAAATCAGTTGCCATAACTTGGGCACCATTAAGTGAATCAACACCTCTGACTATTGCTGTATTCCCTTCAAGTGCGATATCAGCACCCATACGTTGTAATTCTGGTACATGCATAAAGCGATTTTCAAAAATAGTCTCGATAACTGTTGCTGTGCCTTCAGCGAGCACATTTAACGTCATAAACTGAGCTTGCATATCAGTAGGAAATGCTGGATGTGGAGCGGTTTTAATACTTACTGCTTTTAGTTTTTGAGTCATTGACAGTTCTATCCACCCTTCCCCTGCCGCATTTTCACCGGTTGTAATGTCAGCACCTGCTTCTGTTAATTTCGACAATACTGCTTCTAACACTGAAGCATCAGTATTTAAACATTTAACTTTACCTTGAGTTACCGCTGCGGCAACAAGAAAAGTACCTGTTTCAATTCTGTCAGGCATTACACGATATTCAGTGCCACGAAGTTCTTCAACACCTTCAATCGTTAAGGTATTAGTCCCTGCACCGGTAATTTTTGCCCCCATACTAATAAGGCAATTAGCTAAATCCACAACTTCAGGCTCTCGCGCAGCATTTTCAATAACGGTTATACCGTCAGCTAACGCAGCAGCCATCATTAAGTTTTCTGTACCTGTGACACTCACTATATCCATAAAGATATTAGCACCAACAAGGCGGCCTTTTTTCTTAGCCACAATATAGCCATTTTCAACATCTATATTAGCAGCCATCGCTTTTAGACCCTGAATATGCAAATTCACTGGACGAGCACCAATTGCACAACCCCCGGGTAAAGAAACTTCAGCATGCCCCATACGGGCAAGTAAAGGGCCAAGTACTAAAATAGAAGCGCGCATCGTTTTGACTAAGTCATAAGGAGCACAGCATTCAGTAATATTACTCGCATCAATACGTAACGTTTCATCATTTAGCCATTCGGTTTTAGCACCTAATTGACCTAATAATTCCACAGTGGTTAAAATGTCATTGAGTTGAGGAACATTACTAAACACAATAGGTGTTTTTGATAACAATGCTGACATTAAAATAGGGAGTGCGGCGTTTTTAGCCCCCGAAATAGTGACTTCACCACGTAGTGGCTTACCACCAATAACTTTAAATGCGTCCAAAATAGCTTACTTCTTACTTATAAATGATTAAAATAAATTGACTATGTGATCAGTATTGCATGCCTTTACATATTAAACAATTTATCACGCTGCCATTGTGCTTTAGTAAAGGTTTTTACTGTCACTGCGTGAATACTGCCATCTTTAATAGCGCCAGCTAGCGCGGCAAACACTACTTGTTGGCGTTTAACACGCGATAAATCAGCAAACATATCGGCTACCGCTACAACACTACATTGTGAACCGTCAAATTTTACTTGAAGTTCATCAAGTGTTAGTGCGTCGTTAATTAGTTTTTCAATTTCTTGTACTTCCAAGAGTAGTTCTCCGATCTGGTTAGTTACATCAAGCAAATTAATGAATCACTTGATCTGATTATTATTTAACAGGCAAAAAGCCTTCAACGCCACTTAAGCGAATGAGTTTATCTAGTTTAGTTGGTATGTTAGCAAAGGTTAATTGACAGCTATCAAGACTTGCTTGCTCTAACAAATAAAAAAGCCAAGCTAATCCAGCTGTGTCAATACGCGTTATTTTTGCTAAATCAAATGTCACTGATGAAGGAAAAAATAAGGCTTTAATACTTTTTTTTGTTATTTGCATAATAGAGTGCCGGGTTAGCTCACCGCTAAATTCAACTGCCGTAGCCGTGATGTTTAAGGTTATTTTTGTCATATATTGAAATACACCTTAACCCGTTTTATTTTTTGATAATTTAGTTTTAAAAACTATATCACGATCACTTTTTTTCTTTAATAACGCAGTCACATAAGGTAGCCCTTTTTGCCGAATTACGCTACCTAGTTCAGCTTGTTTACTGTCAAGTAAACTAACGCCCTCAGCGACCATGTCGAATGCTTTCCACTCATTAGTTTTTCTATCTTTTCTTACTTTAAAAGAGACATCTATATTATCCCTTCCCTGCATCATAATACGGGTATTTACAGCCACAATTTTTTTCTCGCTAAAGCTCCTTGCCGGTGCAAATTCAACCGGTTGATTATCATATAAGGTAAAAACTTGCGCATATGAGGTCACTAAATACTCTCGAAATACTAGTACAAAATCCTTGCGTTCTTGCGACGTTGTTTTCTTTAAATGCTTACCAATAACCTTAAATGCAGAGTATTTATAATTGATATATGGCATTAGTTCTTCTCGAACTATATTTTTGAGTATATTAGGGTTAGCCCTAATTGCTTGTTGCTCATTTGCAAAACGGTTAAATGTTTTACGGGCAACGATTTTAATCATTAAATAAGGATCTTTTTTATCAACATAAATACGAGCCGCATTGGTAGATAATTGCGCTTTTTCCTCAGATAATTTATTTTCTTGTACTTCATCAATCGCGAATACATTAACGCTGAATAAGCTCGCTACTATAACGAATATCAATAATGATGGATTCATTAACTTTATCTTATTTAAATGCTGTATTTTCATTACTCATTACCGCGCTCTTGGCTAAATAAAAACTGTCCTATTAATTCTTCCAGCACTAAAGCTGGCTTGGTATCTTCAATAAAATCATCCGGCTGTAAAATTTCCAATGACTCATCCATAAAGCCTGGCTGTAGACCAATGTATTGTTCGCCCAATAACCCTGCGGTTAAGATGGCCACTGATGTTGCTTCTGAAAACTGGTTGTATTTACTATATATTTCCATAGTAACCACCGGTGTATAATATTCTTTATCAAGCGATATATTGCTCACACGACCAACGACCACACCACCAACTTTTATGGGTGAACGTACTTTTAAACCACCAATATTATCAAACTTTGCAAATAAATTATAACTTTCGCCACCATTTGAAATACCACTATTCGCAACTTTCAGTGATAACATAAGTAATGCTGCAATACCTAAAGCAACAAAAAAACCTACCATTAACTCTACTTTTTTTGACATCATGTCTTTCACCAAACGCCTTATATATTATCTATAACTATTAACTGTTCTCTTATCTTTATCTTGCAAACATCAATGCCGTTAAAATAAAATCTAACCCTAATACTAATAACGACGATTGTACCACAGTTGAGGTAGTCGCCTGAGAAATACCTTCAGAAGTGGGCACACAATCATAACCTTTATATACTGCTATCCAAGTCACTACAAAGGCAAAAACAACACTCTTGATAATGCCGTTTAAAATATCTTTATTAAAATCTACTTGATCTTGCATAACAGACCAAAAAGTCCCTGCATCAACACCTAACCAATCAACACCAACTAGATGTGCGCCGAGAATACCAACCATTGAAAAAATAGCAGCTAATAAAGGTAAACTAATAAAACCCGCCCAAAAACGCGGTGCTATGACTCGGCGTAGAGGATCAACGGCCATCATTTCTAAACTGGATAATTGCTCTGTCGCTTTCATTAAACCAATTTCAGCAGTTAGCGCAGAACCTGCCCTTCCCGCAAATAATAATGCTGCAACCACGGGGCCTAATTCACGTAATAAAGATAATGCGACCATTGGTCCTAAACTAGCTTCAGCACCATATCCAACCAAGATGGTGTAGCCTTGCAGAGCTAACACCATGCCAATAAAACCACCTGAAACCACAATAATAAGCAATGACATTACACCAACACTATAAAGTTGCTGTAATAATAACGGAATGCCTTTACGAGGATTTGGCTTATGCAACAGAGCCGAAAGCAATACAATAACAGCTCGTCCTAGGCCGCTAATAAGCGCTAAGGTATTTCGACCTAATAATTGTAACTGCAACATTATGCTTGTCCCCTACCATTTACTGCGGGTGACAATTTGATGAGTTCATTTTGATAACTCGGGGCCTGATAATGAAATGGTACAGGACCATCAGCCTTTCCTTGCACAAATTGCTTCACCAGTGGAGACTCATCTTGTTTTATCTGCTCAGGTGTTCCGTGCCCGATAATTTTTTGTTCTGCAATAATATAAATATAATCAGCAATACTCATCACCTCAGGAACATCATGTGATACAACCACTGACGTTAACCCTAACGCATCATTAAGAGACCGAATTAAACGCACTACAACACCCATTGAAATAGGATCTTGGCCTGCAAAAGGTTCGTCATACAAAATCAACTCAGGATCAAGCGCAATAGCACGCGCCAATGCCACGCGGCGCGCCATACCTCCAGAAAGTTCACTCGGTTGTAGATCTCGTGCACCACGTAATCCGACGGCTTCTAATTTCATTAAGACTATTTTTTCAATAATACTTTCAGGTAGCTTACTATGTTCTCGAATAGGAAAAGCAATATTGTCAAAAACGCTCATGTCAGTAAAAAGAGCGCCACTTTGAAAGAGCATGCTCATGCGTTTACGTGTTTCATATAAATCATGACGAGATAAGCTAGGAATATCTTTACCTGAGAATAAAATTTTACCACTCTCCGGCTTAATTTGTCCGCCAATCAAACGTAATAATGTCGTTTTACCAATACCACTGGGCCCCATGATACCGGTTACTTTCCCTACAGGAATAGATAAACTAATATCATTATAAATCACACGTGCACCTCGTTTAAACGTGAGGTTTTCGATTTCAATTAGGCTGTCTAGCGTTTCTACTGGTAGTGTCATTTTATAACATATATGTAATTGATTAATTTATTAATATGAATTACAGGAATTCCTATTTCTGAATAAAAGTAATCTTACCTGAGCACTTATCATTGTTCACTAAAAATTAATAATTTAAAGCAAAAAATTGTCTAATAATGTAATAGAGAGCATTTTGTTAGGTTTTAGTTCAACTAATGAAGAAAATTACAACAAACTCAAACTATTTTCTCTTTGAATACATTAATTACTTTGTTTTTCCTTCTCAAACAGCGACAATTTAACTTGTTGTACCAAATAGCTTCAGATTCCTCATATTTTCACTAGAGTCTGTTGATCTTTTGGTGTATTAATTGGAGTTATAGATGTTAGAACACGTTATTATTTTATTAATTGCCCTTGTTTTACTTGTTTGGAGTGCTGATAAATTTGTTTTGGGGGCTTCTTCTTTAGCAAAAAACATCGGCGTTTCACCAATGATTATTGGTTTAACCATTGTTGCTATGGGCTCATCCGCGCCCGAAATGATGGTAGCCGCAGCCGCTTCATTTCAGGGTAATCCTGATACTGCTATAGGGAATGCTATCGGATCAAATATAACAAATATTGCTTTAGTGCTTGGGCTTACCGTTTTAGTAAAGCCTTTAGTTGTTTCCTCATCAACAATTAAACAAGAAATACCCCTGTTACTTATATTAACAATACTTGCCTATTGGATGCTTTCAGACGATTTTTTTAGCTTTTCTGAAGGTCTGATATTAATGGTCGGTTTTTTTAGCTTTATTTCTGTTCTATTAATAAAAGCCTTAAAGCAGCGAAATAACCTTGACGACCCAATGATTATTGAAGCTGAGCACGAAATACCTGAAGCAACGAGTACCATAAAATCTATTTTCTGGCTTATTGTCGGTATTAGTATTCTAATTTCAAGTGCACACTTTCTTGTTGATTCGGCGATATTTATCGCTAAAGCATACGGTATTAGCGACCTAGTTATCGGCTTAACGGTTATAGCCTTAGGAACAAGTTTGCCCGAATTAGCCGCCAGTATTGCCAGTGTAATGAAAAAAGAGGACGATTTAGCCATGGGTAATATTGTTGGCTCTAATATTTTTAATATTTTAGCGGTATTGCCTTTTGCCGGTTTAATAGCCCCTGGTCAGATAAACCCAGAAGCCTCTTTTCGAGACGCCCCTGTTATGATTGTCATTACTGGTTTACTATTTCTATTATGTTTTAGTCGAAAGTCTGGATACTTTAGACTTACTCGCACAAAAGGCGCACTCTTATTGGTAAGCTTTATTACTTATCAAATATTACTTTTTAGTCAGACAACTTTTAGCTAAACGCTTACTTACTGAGTTAGATTCATGAATAATTTTAAACAACTTGCCAAGAATGTCATTAATATTGAACAACAAGCTATTATTGAATTATTGCAATATATAGATGACAGTTTTGAACAGGCCTGCCAGTTAATGTTTAACTGTAAAGGCCGCGTTATCGTTATTGGTATGGGGAAATCTGGCCATGTTGGCGGAAAAATAGCAGCCACATTAGCCAGTACCGGTACTCCCGCATTTTTTGTTCACCCCGGCGAAGCGAGCCACGGTGATTTAGGGATGATCACTAAAGATGACGTCGTGCTAACTATTTCTAATTCGGGTGAAACTAGAGAAGTGTTAGCTATTATTCCCGTCATCAAACGCATTGGTGCTAAACTTATTTCTATGACAGGTAATACGACCTCTACCTTAGCCAAATTGGCTGACTCTCATGTTTGTACTAAAGTAACAACAGAGGCTTGTCCATTAGGGTTAGCACCCACATCAAGTACTACTGCGTCTCTGGTTATGGGGGATGCACTTGCAGTTGCCCTACTTAATGCTAGAGACTTTACTGCCGATGATTTCGCTTTATCGCACCCTGGCGGTAGCTTGGGCAAACGCTTATTATTATGCTTGAATGATATAATGCACCAAGGTGAACGCATACCGGTAGTAAATGAGCGGGCGCTAATCAAAGAGGCTCTAGTAGAAATGTCTCAAAAAGGCTTAGGTATGACCGCTATTGTTAATGATAATAAAGAGTTAGTTGGCTTATTTACCGATGGTGATTTACGCCGTATTTTAGATGAAAGAATAGATATTCATCAAGACATTATCTCCTCTGTAATGACAAGATCACCAACAGTCGCACAACGTAATATGTTAGCAGCACAAGCATTGCATATAATGGAAGATAAAAAAATTAACGGCTTAATTGTTGTTAATGAACAACAACAACCCATTGGAGCAATGAATATGCATGATCTACTTTGCTCAGGTGTACTTTAATGAACAATGTACTTAACACAAACCCGAATACCTTATACGGCATGGTTAACGAAAGTATTCTAACTAAGGCTAAAAAAATAAAACTTTTAGTCTGCGATGTAGATGGCGTTTTTTCCGATGGCAGAATCTACTTAGGTAATGACGGTGAAGAATTAAAAGCGTTCCATACCAAGGATGGCTTTGGCATAAAAGCACTTGGCAGCAGTGGTGTTGCTGTAGCTATTATTACCGGCCGACGCTCAGCTATTGTTGCCAAACGTATGACCGCTCTTAATGTTGAACATATTATTCAAGGACAAGAAGACAAGCTACCCGCTTTACTCACTTTGGCTAAAGAGCTTACTATTAATATCGACGAAATAGCCTACATTGGTGATGACATGCCTGACATGCCTTGCATTATACAAGTAGGTTTAGGTATTTCCGTACAGGATGCACACCCAATGGTAATAGCAAAAGCTGATTATACGACATTTACTCGAGGAGGGTTTGGGGCAGTCAGAGAAGTTTGTGATTTAATCATGCAATGTCAAAATTCACTTGAAGACGCAAAAGGCGCGAGTATATGACAAGGCTAAATTTTTTAGCTTTATTGACGCTATTATTAGGAGGCATGGCTTATGCCATTATTGAATGGCGTTACGCGCAAACGACACCTAGCGAAAGTATTACAAATGAATTAACCCCCGATTTTATTGCCGAGGCACTAAAAAGTGATATTTATACTACATTAGGACAACTATCCCACTCAATCGTCGCTGATCGTATGGAGCATTTCGCTAAACTTGAACTTACCCACTTTGAATTACCACATTACATTTTATACCCAACGAAAAACATCCAGTCAAAAAAATCTTTGGCTGGAACACAGAGTTATCCATGGAAACTTAGCGCAAAAGAAGCGACACTGTATAAAAACAATAGGGTTATTTTGAATCATCGCGTACACTTAACGGCTACCGATGAAAATAGTTTAATACAAGAAATACATTGTAAATATTTAGAATTAGATTTAAATACTAATATTATCAGTTCAGATCAAACAGTGATGGTGCAAGGGAAAGACTTCACAATGTATGGCTCGGGCTTGATAATTGACTTAAACACCAAACAAATGACACTGACTGAGCATGTACGCACCATTTACAAAAAAAATAATAGCTAATCCCTTAATGACCATAAAAAAATTCACTACTGGTCTATTGCTTACTTCGCTAATTTTTGGCCTAGCAGCACCTGTTAATGCCTCTAAACAAGATATTAACCAAGAGATCACCATTAAGTCTAAACGTCAATCTGCTGATTTAAAAAATAAAATAGCCAGTTACTTAGATGATGTTAGCATTCGCCAAGGCTCAATTTCTATCGTTGCTGACATAGTGCAAGTTTCTAGTGAAGTTGATGATAAAACAGGCGAGAAGTTTGACATTTATCTTGCAAAGGGCAAACCTGCTCTTTTTAAACAACAGTTAGAAGATGGTAGTTTAATTAGCTTACAGGCCAATCAAATACAATATCAGCCAGATCAACATACTATTACCGTTTCAGGAAATGCTCAAGTAAAACAAGCTGGCAGTAAAATGAGTGGTGATATTATCACTTACAACACCTTAAACGAAAAATTAGAGGGGCAAAGTAGTAAGTATGAACATGTTACTACTATTTTACAATCTGTCCAAATAACCGTCCAACAAAACAGCCCTGAACTTAAAACAAAGAAAGCGAATGACAGTGATAACAAATAATGCGGATCATACGATCATTTATAATGATAATTTACCTAAATCAACGTTAATTGCGCAAGGTTTATCAAAATCTTACAAAAGTAAACAAGTGGTTATAAATGTCAGTTTATCCGTTAGTGCCGGTCAAATCGTTGGTTTGTTAGGTCCAAATGGTGCAGGTAAAACGACTTCTTTTTATATGATTGTCGGGCTAGTACCCAATGATGATGGCAAAATACTTCTTAATAACGAAGATGTAACACTTGCCCCTATGCACGAACGAGCGCGTCAAGGTATCGGCTATTTACCACAAGAAGCTTCAATATTTAGAAAACTTACCGTTACAGACAATATTATGGCTATTTTACAAACACGAAAAAGCCTTAATGAACAAGAAAGGCAAGAGAAGTTAGAACACTTATTAGAAGAGTTTAATATCAACCACATCAAAGACAACTTAGGTATGAGTTTGTCTGGTGGTGAAAGACGCCGAGTAGAAATTGCTCGAGCACTTGCTGCTGAACCACAATTTATATTACTCGACGAGCCCTTTGCCGGTGTTGATCCTATCTCAGTTGGTGATATCAAAAAAATAATTATTCACCTTAAAGAGCGTGGTATTGGCATACTTATAACCGATCATAATGTTCGTGAAACGCTTGATGTTTGTGAGCACGCTTATATAGTGAGCCATGGTGAAATCATAGCCGAAGGTGACGCGAATCAAATTCTTGCTAATCAAACAGTAAGAGATGTATACCTTGGTGAACAATTCACGCTATAGTTAGTACATACACAGGATACTTAAGCTATGTTTAAGTATCGATTAAGTTAATCACAGCAATAAAATGAATAGGATGTACTAAGGTAGATGCGACCAACTCTGCAACTCCGTATAGGACAACAACTAACTATGACACCACAACTGCAACAAGCGATCAAGCTGCTGCAGTTATCAACGTTAGAGCTTCAGCAAGAAATTCAAGAAATCCTTGAAAGCAACCCTTTACTCGAAGTTAATGAAGAACAAACAATTGATTCAAATAGTCATGTTGAAGATAACCTAGAGCAAGCTTTTTCAACAACCGTAACCGATATACCAAAAGAAGTGACTGATGGCACAGAAGATGCTACTGCAACCCTTGATGAAATAAGCACCACTGAAGCAATGGAACAAAAAGATATTCCTGAAGAGTTGAACATAGATACTACATGGGAAGACAGCTATAGCGCAGGTGTATCTAACACGGGCGCTGTCATTAGCCCCGCTGAAGATTACACCTATCAAGGTGAAACTACTGACTCAATTCAAGATCACTTACTTTGGCAAATGGAATTAACACCATTTTCTGATACCGATAGAGCTATTGCAATCGCTATTATTGAAGCCGTTGATGATGCAGGTTACCTCACGGTTTCATGTGGAGATATTTTAGAAAGTGTTGGCATTGAAAATCTTGAACTTGATGAAGTAGAAGCGGTATTAAAACGTATTAATGTTTTTGACCCCATTGGTGTTGCTGCCCCATCTATTGCTGATTGTTTGTTAATTCAGCTAAATCAATTTGCCCCTGAAACACCTTTCTTAAAAGAAAGTAAGTTAATAATCAGCGAACATATTGAATTACTAGGTAATAGAGATTACCGCCAATTAATGCGTAAAACACACCTTAAAGAAGAACAATTACGTGAAGTAATGCGTTTAATTCAAAGCTTAAACCCTCGCCCTGGTGATACAGTTATTAGGGGTGATGATCAATATGTTATTCCCGATGTTACCGTTGAGAAGAAAAATGGTCGTTGGATTGTTGAATTAACCTCAGACACAGCACCTAAGCTATCAATCAATCAACAATACGCCGCTATGACAAAAACGACCAAATCATCGAGTGAAGATGGACAGTTTATTCGATCAAACTTGCAAGAAGCTAAGTGGTTTATAAAAAGTTTAGAGTCACGCAATGATACTTTACTAAAAGTATCAAATTGTATCGTGCAACGCCAACAAGGTTTTTTAGAGCATGGGGCAGAGGCAATGCGCCCTATGATATTAAATGATATTGCTGAAGCGGTAGATATGCACGAATCAACCATATCACGAGTAACCACTAATAAGTATATGCATACGCCAAGAGGTATCTTTGAATTAAAATATTTTTTTTCAAGTCATGTTAGTACTGAAAATGGTGGCGAATGTTCATCCACTGCGATTCGATCACTCATTAAAAAACTCATTTTAGCGGAAATACCTGCTAAACCGCTAAGTGATAGTAAAATGGCCATAATATTGACCGAGCAGGGAATTAACGTTGCCAGACGTACAATAGCCAAATATCGTGAATCTTTGTCTATTCCACCGTCTAATCAACGTAAGAGTTTACTCTAAAGCTTAATATCCGTACTTACCCTATAAGGATCATGCATATGCAAATTAATCTTACCGGACACCATGTAGACATTACCTCATCATTACGTGAATATGTTGATACTAAATTTGCCAAATTAGAACGCCATTTTGATCAGATTAATAATGTGCACGTCGTCCTAACCATAGAAAAATTGAACCAAAAAGCTGAAGCAACTGTTCATATGAATGGTACAGAGGTTTTTGCTTCTTCAACGAATACTGATATGTACGCTTCTATTGATACCTTAATTGATAAACTAGATCGTCAGGTACTCAAATACAAAGGCAAAATTTCGCAACATTAATACTATAAAAAATTATGAGACTACAAGATATATTAACACTGGACTGCACACAATGTGCAGCCCCTGCTAGCAGCAAAAAACATATTCTGGAAAAAATCTGCCTACTGGCTGCCGAAAAAATGGGTAATTGTAATGCAAGTGATTTATTAGAGAGCATTCTTAATAGAGAGGAAATGGGAAGTACTGGCATAGGAAATGGTATAGCAATCCCCCATGCTAGATTAAATAATACCGATAAAGCGATGGCCGTATTATTAACAACTAAAAAAGCCATTGATTTTGACGCTATTGACAACCAAGCAGTTGATATATTTATTTGTTTAATTATTCCTCAAAATAGTACTCAAGAACACCTAAATACCTTACAAAGTATTGCGCAATTATTCAGTGAACGAAAAACAGCAAAACAAGTACGTAAATGCACAAATGACCTGCAATTATTTGATTTAATACAACAAGAAAAAGTTAAAAGTATTCAATAACCAGATGACAATCTAGCATGGCTGAAAACTATTAACTCGCAATTCGGAAAATCAAACCTATGAAACTTATTATTGTTAGTGGTCGTTCGGGCTCAGGTAAATCAGTCGCGTTAAGAGTGTTAGAAGATTTAGGCTATTATTGTGTGGACAACATCCCCATTAATTTATTGCCGGCATTAGCTCACACCGTTATTAATGATTATGAAAATGTTGCTGTAAGCTTAGATGTGCGTAACCTACCAAAGGACCCCAAAGATATTCCTGAAATCATTGAATATCTTCCTAGTGCCGTAGACGTCACCACGCTTTATTTAGATGCAGATGATAACGACCTTATTCGTCGGTTTAGTGAAACTCGTCGTTTACATCCTTTAATCAAAAAAAATATAGCACTTGATCAAGCTATTGCTTTAGAAAAAGAATTATTACTGCCTATCTCCGTCAACGCAGATTTGTACATCAATACGAGCCAATTAAGTCCACATCAATTAGCTGATTTAGTTAGAGAGCGAATTTTAGGTAATAAAACGGGCTCCATGGTTTTAGTGTTTGAATCATTTGGCTTTAAACATGGTATACCTACCGATGCTGATTATGTTTTTGATGCGCGATTTTTACCAAACCCCTTTTGGGAAAAAGAACTCAAACCTTATACTGGATTGGAACAACCCGTAAAAGACTTTCTTGCTAGCCAACCCATAGTGACCAAATTTATTTGGCAAATAAATAGCTTTATAATGACTTGGTTACCACATTTAGAGCGTAATAATCGTAGTTATGTCACCATTGCTATTGGTTGCACCGGTGGGAAACATAGATCAGTTTATATCACCGAACTGTTAGCAAATAACTTTCGTAAAGAACAAAAAGACGTACAAACACATCATCGAGATATAAAAAAAGTAAAACAGTTGTTACCTCTATGATTACAAAAGAACACCATGACACCATTGTAGTCACTAAAGAATTAACGATTATTAACAAGTTAGGCCTGCATGCACGTGCTGCAAGTAAACTCGCACAGCTTTGCCAGCAATTTAGCGCTACTATCAATCTAGAATTAGAAGAAAAAGAAGCAGATGCCAGCAGTATAATGGCTATCATGCTATTAGCTGGTGGACAAGGAACGACGGTAAAAGTCACCGCGCAAGGGGTAGATGCACCACAAGCATTACAAGCAATTAGCCAGTTAATTTCTGATAAATTTGATGAAGGAGAGTAACGACAAAGTCACAAAAAAGCTGCTAAACCCATTAAGTTACGATAGACTTAACCTTAAGTTAATGTAAGTTAGCCACTTATCATGTAAACACAACCAATTTACGTAATATTTATGTCTGAAACTTTAGAGCAAGAGAATATTCATCAAACACTACATCAAGTCAATCAGGCCCTTGATAGTGGTATGTTTGTTTATGTGCGTAAATTATTACAAGACATATCAGCTTATGATTTAGCCTTAATTCTTGAATCTTCAACCGCCAAAACTCGTCCTGTTTTATGGCAACTGATTGATGTAGAGCATCACGGTGAAATACTAGAAGAATTAAATGAAGAGGTACGTAAAGGTATTTTACAAAGTATGCGACCAGAAAAACTGGCCGCTGTTGCCGAAGGCATGGATGTCGATGATATTGCAGAAGTTTTACGTACTCTACCCGATGGTATTTACCGTAAAGTTCTCAATTCAATGGACTCGCAAGATAGAAGTCGAGTAGAAACTGCACTGTCTTACGAAGAAGACACCGCAGGCGCTATAATGAATACTGATACCATTACTTTTCGCCCAGAGGTTAGTGTTGAAGTGGTATTACGTTATTTACGTTTAAAAGGACAATTACCCGAAGCGACTGACTCTTTTTATGTCGTTGACAGAAATAATTTTTTTATTGGTGCTGTATCACTAGCAGCCATAATTACCGCTCAGCCAAATATCATCATTTCAACCCTGATTAACGCAGAAATAGAAGCGGTTCAAGCCAATATGGATGAACAAGAAGTGGCACAATTATTTGAACGCCATGATTGGTTTTCAGCGCCTATAATCGACAAAAGTGGTCATTTACTCGGACGTATAACCATAGATGATGTTATTGATATTATTCGTGAAAATGCTGAACATTCCATGATGAGTATGGCCGGTTTAGATGATGAAGCAGATACATTTGCTCCTGTAATAAAAAGTACTAAACAACGCTCATTGTGGCTAGGTGTAAATCTCATCACTGCTTTATTAGCCGTAGCGGTTACTAGTATGTTTGAAGGAATTTTTCAGCAATTAGCTATTTTAGCGGTATTAAACTCACTCGTGCCAAGTATGGGGGGAGTAGCTGGAAATCAAACATTAACACTCGTTATCCGTGGTATGGCACTAGGTCATATAGGGGATAGTAACGCTCGATCATTACTCAAAAAAGAAGTCGCTATTGGTTTTCTTAATGGTCTAATTTGGGCTCTATTAATAGCCACATTTGTTGCCATCTGGAAGCAAGATTTAATGTTAGGCGGCGTAATAGCTATTGCCATGCTCATGAATATGACTGCGGCAGGCTTAGCCGGCGTATCTATTCCATTAATGTTAAGACGCCTTCATATTGATCCCGCCTTAGCGGGTAGTGTTATTATCACTACCGTAACCGATGTCGTTGGAATTTTTGCTTTTTTAGGTACCGCGACCCTTTTATTAACTTAAGGAGTCGCTTGTTATGAGTAACCAGTAGCGAGTTTAAAACAAAGTAAACTAACTTAAAACTCATAACTAATCATTCCAAAAAACGACTCTAATGCCCTGCTACTTGCATTTCATCAATCAGTATAGAACCCGTTCCAATGCTACCGTGCTTATCAATATCTGATCCCACCGCAATAATACCTTTAAACATTTGCGTTAAATTACCCGCAATAGTGATTTCACTTACAGGGTAAGCCAACTCACCATTTTCCACCCAGAAACCTGCCGCCCCACGAGAGTAATCGCCATTGACAACATTGACACCTTGGCCCATTAATTCGGTAACTAACAGCCCCGTACCTAAAGTTTTTAACATTGCGTCAAAATCGGCATCCTCGCCCCCTTTAGTCTGAGAATTTTTATCTTTAACTAGCCAATTGTGAATACCGCCAGCATGACCTGTAGATGTAAGACCTAATTTTCGGGCTGAATAACTGGTTAATAAATACGCCTGTAAAGCACCATCAATGATAATATCTCTATCTTGAGTGAGTACACCTTCACTATCAAAAGCACTACTTGCTAACGCTTTTTTGATATGGGGGCGTTCTTGAATAGTTAAAAATTCAGGAAATATATCTTTTCCT
Organism: Colwellia sp.; assembly: GCA_003521815.1. Lineage (GTDB taxonomy): Bacteria > Pseudomonadota > Gammaproteobacteria > Enterobacterales > Alteromonadaceae > Colwellia. The sequence continues at coordinate 21,773 of DPHE01000081.1, read as the reverse complement.
ATCGCATCAAGTAAAAAAGAGGATTTACGGTATAAATTACCACCGCTAATCGCAGCAATAAAGTGCCCCCAAAGCGTATTAGCAATATCAGCGCGAAACAATACAGGAACTTTTCGAGTGGATAATTTTTGTGGATTTAAACGTGATATAACCTCGCTAGCTGCTTTTTTACCTATGCTAAGACTACTATCTAACAAGCTGAAGTCACGATTAACATCATAAGCATAATCACGCTGCATTTCATCATCACTTCCCGCAATAACCACACAACTTAAACTATGTCGAGAGCTTGGGTAACCCACTAACTGTCCATTACTGTTACCGTAGACTTTAAAACCTGAAAAGCAATCTAAATTAGCACCATCCGAATTGGTTATACGGCTATCGCTCTCTAATGCGCTTTGTTCACATTCTTTTGCAATTTCTATCGCCTGCTCTGTACTTAGTTCTTTAGGGTAGTATAAATCTAAATCTATTGGGTGCATCGCTAATAACGCTTTATCAGCTAAACCGGAACAATCATCAACTGAGGTGTACTTGGCGATATTAACTGCCGCTTGTACTGCTTGTGCTAGCGCTTTTTCTGATAAATCAGCGGTGGATGCACTACCTTTTCGTCCTTGTTGATAAACCGTAATACCTAAAGCACCGTCGTTGGTAAATTCTACATTCTCAACTTCACCAAGACGAGTACCCACACTTAAACCTTGTTGGCGAGTCATGGCTACTTCTGCGCCATCTACTCCTAATGATTTAGCTAATTCAAGTACTTGCGCAACTCTTGCTTTTACTTGGTCAAGTTGTTCGATTAATGGATCACTAAATTTTTTTTGTTGGCTCATAGTTTTTTGTCTACTTCGGCTTTTAAAATATCAACTTTATCAATTTTTACGTATAATAAAGACATTGATTAAAATTAACTTATATTAACAACTATTATGCCCCAGTCAGCCAACGATATCGACGACTTATCATCGGAAATAGACCAAGAATTGAAGAGTAAAACCGAAATTAAAAGAGAAATGCATCAATTGCAAGATTTCGGTCAACAATTAATAGAGATGTCTAAACATCAGCGTAGCCGTTTACCACTATCCGAAGATCTTAAATACGCGATGATTGTGGCTGATAAAATTAGAAATAAGAATGAAGCACTACGTCGCCATATTCGCCATATAGCTAAAATATTGCTAGAAACTGACCTGGCTCCTATTCATCAAGCTATCGATGTCATGGCAAATAAACATCAGCAAGAAACAGTTAAATTTACCCGTTTAGAAAACTTAAGAGATGAATTAATTGAACAAGGTAATGAGGCTATTGAAGCATTACTTACTGAGTTTGAACAGATGGACCGACAAAAACTGAAACAGTTAGTGCGTAATGCCGCTAAAGAGAAAAAAGCAGAAAAATTAGGTAAACATTACCGTAATTTATTCGATTACCTGAAAGAGAATAGTTAACCCTTCGACTGCTTCGCGCTCAGGGCAGACGGAAATTCCCGTTCATCCTGAGCCTGTCGAAGGACATGTTTATTGTGTTCCACCAATAGTCATTTCATCAACTTTTAATGTCGGCTGACCAACACCCACAGGTACACTTTGACCATCTTTTCCACACACGCCAACACCCGCATCTAGTCTAAGATCGTTACCCACCATAGACACTTTTTTCATTGCTTCTGGACCGCTACCAATTAAAGTAGCCCCTTTAATGGGTGTAGTGATTTCACCGTTTTCAATTAAATAAGCTTCTGAACTAGTAAAAACAAATTTTCCTGAAGTAATGTCTACTTGCCCACCAGCAAAATTTGGTGCATAAATGCCTTTCTTCACCGATTTTATAATATCTTCAGGGCTAGACTCTCCTGCCAGCATATAAGTATTGGTCATACGTGGCATAGGTAAATGCGCATAAGATTCACGACGACCATTACCCGTTGGCTTAACGCCCATTAATTCCGCATTATGCTTATCTTGCATGTAGCCTTTTAAAATGCCTTTTTCAATCAATACATTATATTGTCCCGGTGTACCTTCATCATCAATATTAACTGAGCCTCGACGATTTGCCATGGTGCCATCATCAACAATAGTACAAAGGGTTGAAGCAACTTGTTGACCAATTTTTCCTGAAAAAGCTGATGAACCTTTACGATTAAAGTCACCCTCTAAGCCATGCCCAACCGCTTCATGTAATAATACGCCAGGCCAACCCGCACCTAGTACTATAGGAAAAGTTCCCGCAGGTGCATCCACAGCAACTAAATTAACCAAGGCTTGACGAACGGCTTCTTCAGCATAAGTTAAATAACGAGCTTTTTCTTGTCCTGAGGCATTACGTTCTGATTCAAAGAAGTAGCTGTAATCAGTTCTAGCACCACCACCGGCACTCGCACGTTCACGCTTACCATTTTCTTCCACTAATACTGAACAGTTCAAACGCACTAATGGACGAATGTCAGTGCCATATGAACCATCACTAGCAGCAACTAGTATCTTTTCATGCACACCTGATAAGCTGACAATGACCTGAGTTACTCGACTGTCTACTTGTCTAGCATGTGCTTCAACTTGATGTAACAAATCAATTTTTTGCTCTTGTGTTAAGCTACCAAGCGGTTCAACTGTTTGATAAATTTTAATCGGTGATTGGCGTTTAAATGCCTGAACTTGTGTACCATTACCGCTATCAGCGATCCCTTTGGCCGCATTTGCAGCTTGCTGAAGTGCCAAGGGAGAAATATCATCAGAATATGCAAAACCTGTTTTCTCACCAGAGATTGCACGTACGCCAACCCCTCGCTCCATATTGTATGAGCCTTCTTTAACTATCCCATCTTCAAGCATCCAAGATTCATGCTGGCTAGACTGAAAATATAAATCAGCAAAATTTACTTGTCTTCCCATCATGCTATTTAATGTTTTAGATAAAATAGCATCATCGATATGGCTATCGGCTAACAGGGCTTGCTCAACATTATTCATTTAACACTCGATTTTTAATTGGATATTAAAGCATGCTTTAGTGGCATACTTGTTCGTATTTTCTGTATTTCTGAGGGAATAAAATCGCTAGTAATAATCCCTTCGCCTTGTTCAATGCAGGATAGAATGTCACCCCAAGGGCTTATGATCATTGAATGCCCCCATGTTTCTCGCCCGTTAGCATGCACACCTTCTTGTCCTGCAGCAATAATGTAAACTTGGTTTTCAATCGCTCTTGCTTGCAGTAATGTTTGCCAATGTACCTTACCGGTTACACGAGTAAATGCGCTAGGTACGGTGATAATATCCGCGCCTAGTTCGCTAAGTCTTTGATACAAAAATGGAAAGCGAATATCAAAACATACCGACAAACCAATAGTCGCCAAAGGTGTTTTTGCTATGCAAACCTTATTACCGGCTTGAGTATAACGGGATTCACAATAAGTCTTTGCATTATCTGCAACATTTACATCAAACAAATGAATTTTATCATAAGTCGTTATCAGTTCACCGAGTGAATTAAAAGCACAGCTAGTATTGGTGAATTTATTACCACCGTCAGTTATTATCGGAATGGTTCCGCCAATAAGGGTGACTTTGTATTGCTTGGCTAACTGACTTAAGGATAATTGCAGTTCATTATGACTTTTTGATCTCTGAGCTAGCGATAACTGAGCCTGATCACTAACACCAAAAAACAAACAACACTCTGGCAGCACAACAATGTGATCAACTCCTTCAATGTTTGATGTTTGTGTTAATTTCGCTAACTGGTTAGCAATAGTCTGAATATTTTGCTCAACATTTGGCGTAGAGTTAAGTTGAATAGCGCTGATTTTAACGATTGATTTTTTCATCTAGATGATTACTTTCTTTAAATAGCTTATGTTCATCAGCTTTAGTCTTATTATATTGCAAAGGTGGTACATACTGTTCAATCTCTTTGTTATTAACGTCATCTTTTTCTTTGATATTATTTTTTTCGATATTATCAATAAACTTTGGAGGGGTAGAGCGGCCGACACTCACATCTCTGCTTTTACGATTAACTTCTTGAAAATTAGGCTCGTTAACACTACCTGTAAGCTCAAAATTAAATTCAGAAACAACTTGAGAAGTAATTACTTGATCAATAGCTACTCCAGCCAAAAACACCATTGGATTGAGTGTCGCGATCCACGCCAATACGGGTAAACTTGAAGTAAGATTGGGTTTGTACGACATTTTATAATCAAGGGTATTCGTAACAAAGCTGGTATTACCTTTAATATATAAATTACCTGCAGTGCCGTTCATGCGTGTGTTATCTGTATATAATACACCTTCTTTTATATGATAATCACCTTTCATATTTTTATAAAACATACCATCACTAAAGATATCGCGAAAATCTAAGGTTAACTTTCTCACGATAGACTGCAAACTTAACACTGAAAAGATCCGTGCTTTGTCGCTAACTTCAGCTAAATACCCATCATCAATTATAGCATTAAGTTCACCATTAATATTTGTAACATTAAGATCATGTGGTCCGCCTTGCCAATTTAGATCAACGTTTAATTTACCACCACTATCACGGATAATAGAACCGTAACCTAACTGTTCTAATTCATATTCAATATCTTTTAAGGACAAGTTAGCCGTCACGCTGGTCATGTTTACTTTATCATTTTTTTGCCATTGCCCCGCTAAGTTAAATTGAGCTTGTTCACGTTTAGCATTGAAGTGCTCAATTTCAATAACATCTTGCCCGCGGCGCGTTAAAGATAAATTAACTTGTCCTAAATTTAATTCATCAATTTGACAGTGATCACAGTGTAAATTGATTTTTGGCATATTTTCAAACAAATTATCATCCGTTAATGATGAAGGTATAGTTTTTTGAGTATTTTGCCCTATGTGGTGCTTAATATTAGTTGTTAAATGAATGAAGTCTGCATTAATATCAACTCCCTGCTCTAACCAATCGGGGTAAAATTTAATTCGGCTACGTGTCTCTTTAGCATTCAGTTCTAATAACCACCAATGCGTTTTATCTAATAAATTGAAATGAACATTGTTTAATGTTTGTCCTAAAAGATCTACTTGAGTGATGGTTCCTCGAATACGTTCAGGTGTTGGAAACAAAGAAGATGATTTTTCTACAAGTCCTTTAGCACTTTTAGAGGCCTCAACGGCAGAGATAGTATCAATAATATCGCTGATCAGAGGTTGCCAGACATTAAAATCTGCTTGTGCAAGTTGAGTGGTAATATGAAAACCATCTGCGGGTAAAAGCATTTTTTCATTACCTAATACGATATGAGCACGAGAGAAATGACTAGTATCATGCTCTAAGACGCCATGAAATCTTAATTCATCGCCATAAGAAGCATCAAAAGTTGAGTGTTCTAACTGACCCATTACAGCAATTTTTAACGGCACTTTTACTTGCTGAACTTTATTGTATGGCCTTGGAAGGTTAAGCTGTGTTTCTTGTAAATTTGATTCAATAGTAAATAGATATGAAATACCACCGTTATGATGTTGATATAGTGATAAATCACCGTGTAACTTTAATTGACCATCAAAATATTTTTTCAAACTCGGTGTGATATGTTGTTTCCAAGAATCAACTTGCCAATCAGCTGTTATCGCAATATTAGTATCATAATATCCCGCTTTATCTGCTCCCTCTACCACTAATTTAAGCGGTAAACCTTGCCAGTTTACTGATAAATTCTTAGTCGATAACTTATCATTTTCAAAGTTCAACTGACCCGTTACTTGACTAAAATTCATCTGCGGTGTTTGCAAAGCAATGTGATTATCAATAAAGTTTATAAAACCACTCGCAAGTATTTTTTCCGTTGCATTCAACGGTAAGTTTAAATGGAATTTTCCATTAATATCGCCACTCGCTTGTAATTGTTCTAACACATTACCGATACTGTCTTTTAATGGACTTTGAGATATTAAGTTTGCAACCATACTTGCCGGAGATGGCTTAATCAAGGTGTCTAACACAAGTGTTTGTTCATTAGCTAAATCATCAATAGCTGCTTGCACGCCATTTACATCAAGCCCCGCTAAACGTCCTGAACGGCCAGTAATTAACATACTGTTATTAGTGAAATTTAAATTTGCTGAAAAAGAGGTTATTGATGGCCACTCATCATCAAATTCAAAAGTAGCATCTTCTAATTCGGCATCAACAATAAAAACACCCGTGTTATCGTTAAAGGGAAACTTAGCCAAAGGTCCATTAAATAATACTTGTGCTTGCGTTAGTTTTCCGTCAATTAACGCATTATTAAGATAACCAACTAAGTTACTGCTCATCAATGTTAGTGGGTAATAATGTCCGATTTTACTGACATCTACATCGGTAATACTCGCTAATAATGACATGTTTGTATTAGTGCTTTTAAGCGATTCGATAGCTAAATCAGCAGTTAACTTCAGCTCATTTGAGCTTAAGGCGATATCATTAACTGCTAATTTCCAATCTTGGTCAACAAAAGATAAATCAACAGTAGCGCTAAGTGATTCGTATGGAATGGGCGCAATAAAATGTTGATTAAAATCTAATGCTCCTTGTGTGGCTACTAATTTAAGATGCAAATTTTGCTCAGCATAACTTAATTGCCCTGAGAGGTTATCTATCCCCGGAATTCCCTGACTATAGAGAGTTGATGTGTCTGTGACGTTTGCTAATAACTTTATTTCACCCGCTGTTTTGTTGAAATATATTTCATTTGCCTCGCCACGAATAGCTAATTCAGACAAGAGCTCATGCGTACCCTTAGTACTGATCAATAAAGGTGATACTTGGCTAATTAACCCGAGATCAAAAGCAGACAAATAAATTGAAAGTTCCTCAGCTTTTCTATTTAATTGTACAATATATTCTTGTTTTTCTTCTTTATTAAATTGTAATGAAAGCGGTGTACTATACAATTCAAAGTTTTCTTTTTTCTTACCTTTAACTAATAATAACTGCCCTGCACCTAGTGCTAAATTATGCTCTTTACCTGCTGTTTGCCAACTGATCTGATTTTCATGCAAAGTAACCTGTAGACGTTCAATACTACCTGCTTTTACTTTTAACCAAGCAGAAAAACCAATATCAGCTTGAGTATTATCATTATCGAGTACTAAAAGACTATCAAGCCAAGGTGTAATGTCAAGATGATTGGCCTCAACATATATTAAACCTGTTAGGTTATCGACCGAAGAACCATTAATATCTATTTTTAAACTAAGATTATTACTACTTAATTCGTTAACAATAATGTTACCTTGTGCTTGATGTCTAACACCATCATTTAGCCAAAATAAATTATTAATATGAAAACTACGTTCAATCGTATCATTACGGATCGATATTTGACTATTTCGTAAGGAAAAACGATTAATTCGATTTAAAAAAATAGCTGATATTTTCTGAAAATCACTTGATTTTTTGTTTACGTTTGAGAAAGATTTTTTTTGTCTTATATTATTATTTTTACCTCCTTGCGAGCTCCACGCATGTTGATCAATATTGACTATTGCGCCATCTAAAATCAAAGTACTTAAAATCAGTTGTTGAGTCGTTATTGTTGCCCAAAAATCAAACTGCATTTCTATATTTTCAATAGTAATATGGAGATCTTCGGACTCAATTAGCGTTACTTGATTAGCAATTAACGTTAGGCCAGAGCCTTCCCAACTCATACCTAATCCTCCAATAACAAAATTAGTGTGATTATTATTGTTTATATAATCTTGAAAGTCTTGACGATAATTTTCAACATAAGGTAATAGCAAACGAAAAGCGCTAATTAACACCACCAAGCATACCAGCATAATAGCGAGTATTTTATAAAGACGGTTTAGCCAACGATTAGAGACGCTTGCAATGGACATTTGTAATTACTTTCCTAAAAATATCTAGTGTGATACCCGTTCCACTTCAAGATGCAGTTTCAGAGCGAAGCTAGGAAATCAGATCAAGGCGCGATACGCTGATA
>DPHE01000081.1:577-13632 GCA_003521815.1 Colwellia sp. | reverse complement strand
CGCGATACGCTGATAATGGTTATTCCCTTATCGAGTAGTGCAACGCAGGACTGATTTTCTAGTTTCGCTACTTATGGGCAAGCCGATAAAGGGTCATCTCCTGCCTTATTGGTTTCCACAATAGAATAAGTATTCTCTTCAATCAATTCCTGGTAGCTATCCCTTTCTCGACTTGCTGAGATCTCCATCTTGAAGTAGAGCGGGTATATACTACATCATCACCACATCAAACTGCTCTTGAGAATACATGATTTCTGTTTTTACTTTTATTGATTTACCAATAAACACTTCAACCTCGGCAAGGCTATGAAATTCATCATTGACAAGAAAGTCGCTAACCAAAGGTGACGCATAAACAATAAAATTATCCGCATCGTGAGCACGATTGACTCGCACAATTTCACGTAAAATTTCAAAACAAACAGTTTCTACCGTCTTTAGATTACCTCGCCCATTACAAGTAGGGCATTCACCACACAATACATGTTCTAAACTTTCACGGGTGCGCTTGCGTGTCATTTCTACCAAACCCAGTGAAGAAAAGCCTTGCACACTAAATTTAACATTATCTCTAGACATAGACATTTCTAAACTACTTAACACACGCCGTTTATGATCTTCATCATGCATATCAATAAAATCGACAATGATAATTCCGCCTAAATTTCTTAACCTAAGCTGTCTAGCAATAGCCTGTGTGGCTTCAATGTTTGTGCTAAAAATTGTATCTTCAAGGTTACGATGGCCAACAAAAGCCCCTGTATTAATATCAATTGTAGTCATTGCTTCTGTTTGATCAATAATTAAATAACCGCCCGACTTTAATTCAATCTTACGATGCAAGGCACGTTGTATTTCAACCTCAACTGAAAATAAATCAAAAATAGGTCGTTCACCAGGGTAGTATTCAATTACCTGTGTTAGTTCAGGCACAAATTCTTCAGTAAAAATGACTAATTGATCATAAGTAAGTTTAGAGTCAATACGAATACGATCAAAATCAACACCAACAAAATCTCGCAATACTCGCAACGATAATGATAAATCTTGATATAACGGCATATCGACCTGTTTACGTTGTTTACGCTCTTGTACTTTTGTCCAAACACGGCGTAAAAACTCGGCATCGTGTTTAAGTTCTTGTTCGCCTGCGCCTTCACCTGCCGTGCGAACAATAAAACCCTGCTGCTCATCACAATAAGGGCTAACTATTTCTTTTAGACGTTTACGCTCTTGTGTATCTTCAATACGTTGAGAAATTCCGGCATGAGTAGCATGTGGCATTAAAACTAGATAACGAGAGGCAATAGTAATATCGGTGGTTAAACGTGCGCCTTTTGAACCAAGAGGATCTTTCACCACTTGTACCATAATATGTTGTCCTTCATGGACTAAAGCACGAATATCAGGAACTTGCTGTGTTTCTTCTTTTAAAATAAGTTTAGAGTTAATGTCTGATGCATGGAGAAAAGCGGCTTTATCTAAACCAATATCAATAAAAGCGGCTTGCATACCTGGTAATACTCGTATAACTTTCCCTAAATATATATTCCCTACAATGCCACGTTTCGTTTCGCGCTCAATATGAACTTCTTGCAAAGAGCCATGTTCAATTAAAGCGACCCGTGTTTCAGTGGGAGTTACATTGATTAATAATTCACTGCTCATCTTACTTTTGATCCTTAGTATTTTTATCGCGCATAGGTGTTTTAATACTAATTAACTATTATTTTGTATAGTCGTTGGTAAACCTGATTTAGCTAATAACTGTGTGGTTTCATATAAAGGCAAACCTACCACTGCAGAATAACTGCCATTAATTTTCGTGACAAACTGGCCAGCTATGCCTTGAATAGCATATGCACCCGCTTTGTCACAAGGTTCACCTGTTTGCCAATAACGTTTAATTTCACTTACCGTTAATGCTTTAAAGTTTACTTTCGTCTCAATTATCTTACTAGATACATCAGCTGTATTTACTGCTTGATAGCCGGCTACCGCAATAGCAGTTAACACTTGATGCTGATTGTTTTCAAGGCGTAATAGCGTTTCAATACATTCAGCTTCATTTGCTGGTTTACCTAATATTATGCCATCAATAACCACACATGTATCCGCGCCCAATACTAACGATTGCTTTTGTTTTTCGACCGTTAAAGTGTCAAAAATAGCAAGCGCTTTTTCTTGAGCTAATCGCAAGACATATTCTTTAGCACTTTCATGATCACATACTGATTCATCAATGTCTGCCACTAACGTGCTAAATTGATATCCTAATTGCTTTAAGAGCACTTTTCGTCTGGGTGACTGCGAAGCAAGAATCAGTTGTTTCATCATTTATACTCTCGGCTTATTTAATAGAAAAATTTTGGCGTACTTTGCGTAATAAATAAAATACCCAAGGCCATAAAATAATCGTTGTTACCACGGGATATAAGTAACTGGTTAGAAAAACAATATCGATTAAAAATCGCTGTAACCAAAAAACAACTAAATGATACAAAGCCACTAATACACCCGTAATTAGTGCTTGTTGTAAAATAGAAAAATTACGTATTTTTTGATGATTTACTACAATAATATAGATTGATATTGCCATGGCTGCAGCATGGACACCTAACACTGTTCCCAAAAGCACATCTAATAAAAATCCCATTACCCATGCAGTAATAATATTCACTCTACCAGGTAAAGCCATACACCAATACATTAATACAATAAGCACCCAGTCAGGACGAAAAGCATCTGCGCTTAATGGCATCGGCATTATGCTGGCCATTAAAGCGATCAATAACGTGAAAAGAATAATAACACCGTTATGAGCAAACATTAATTTGAAGCCTTTACTTTAGCTTTTACACTTGTTGATGAGTGTTTTTCTCCCGTTTTCGGGGCAAAAATATGTAAAGGTTCTTTTTCTGACAATAATAATAAATATCGTAGCCGATCAATTTGCGCTACTGGTGTACTAAATATTTGAACAAATTCTCTAGACTCATTGTTACTCACAAAGGAAACTCTAGAGACAGGATAACCTTCTGGATATTTGCCTCCTAAACCAGAAGTAACCAATAAATCACCTTTTTTTATATCTGCACTTTGTGGAACAAAATTATGAATTAATCGATCTATTTGGCCACTTCCAGAGGCTAATAACCTTAAGCCATTACGTTGAACTCTAACGGGTATGGCATGTGATATATCCGTAATAAGTATCACCCGAGAGCTCGTTTGTCCTACATGTAATATTTGCCCAACAATACCAAGAGCATCAAGTGCGGGTTGTCCTTCATAAACATCATCGCTAGCACCGCGGTTAATCACTATTTGGTGGCTGTAGGGATCACTATCTACCGATATAACCTCCGCTACCATTTTATTTATTTCACGGCGTAAGGGCGAAGCAAGTAAAGATCGCAACCGTTCATTTTCTTGCTTTAGAATATCAAGTTGCATTGCTTCTTCGTTAAAACCAAGTTCATTTAAACGATGTTGTTGGTTTTCAACCATTAACTGTCGACGGGTAATCAGGTTTGTTGATGTCCATGTCATCAACTGCTTTGGGGTATTAGCCAAATATTGCAATGGACTGACTAGCGATTGCAAATAACCACGTACTGATTCAAAGCTTGCCATTTTATAATCAAAAAATATCAATAAGACAGAACAAAACAGCACCAATACAAGTCGGTGCTGTGGGGATGGACCATGTTTAAAAATTGGGTTCATAGAAAACCAGTTATGAATTATGAGCTTTTAATTACAAATTGCTTTCATCTATTTTCTTTTCTTGTTAATCACTAGTTTATTCACGAAAATTTAGTTCAATTACAAGGAAAAAGCACGGAGTTGACGTTAGTCAATGAGTAGTGTCAACACCGTAATTGAGCTAAATGACAAAGAATAAATAGTGATTTTATTCATAGGAGACCTTACTCATATGAAAAGAGGTCGCCCCCATGCATATCAATCATCTCAAGTGCTTTACCGCCACCTAGAGCAACACAAGTTAGTGGGTCTTCAGCAACCACGACAGGAATACCCGTTTCTTCCATTAATAAGCGATCTAAATCTCTTAATAACGCGCCACCACCGGTAAGGACCATACCACGCTCAGATATATCTGATGCTAACTCTGGTGGTGATTGCTCTAAAGCAACCATAATAGCACTAACAATACCTGTTAATGGCTCTTGTAAAGCTTCAAGTATTTCATTGCTATTTAGCGTAAAGCTGCGCGGTACACCTTCAGCAAGATTACGGCCACGTACCTCAATTTCATTCACTTCGTCACTCGGATAAGCTGATCCAACTTTGTGCTTAATGCGTTCAGCGGTAGCTTCACCAATTAAACTACCAAAGTTGCGACGCACATAGTTGATGATTGCTTCATCGAACTTATCTCCACCAATACGTACTGATGATGAATACACTACACCGTTTAGTGAGATGATACCCACTTCAGTAGTACCACCACCAATATCAACCACCATAGAACCTGTTGCTTCTGATACGGGCATACCTGCACCAATAGCTGCGGCCATAGGCTCATCAATTAAATACACTTCACGAGCACCCGCGCCCATCGCAGATTCACGAATAGCACGTCGTTCAACTTGTGTTGAACCACAAGGTACACAGACTAAAACACGCGGGCTTGGGCGTAAAAAAGTATTACTGTGCACTTGCTTGATAAAGTGCTGTAGCATTTTTTCAGTAACAAAAAAGTTAGCAATCACACCATCTTTCATTGGACGAATGGCTTCAATATTTCCGGGTGTACGACCTAACATTTGTTTTGCCGCCATGCCTACTGCAGCAACACTTTTAGAGCCACCTGAGCGGTCTTGACGGATAGCAACTACTGAGGGTTCATTTAAGACAATACCCTGGTCTTTTACATAAATAAGGGTGTTGGCTGTTCCTAAATCAATGGACAAATCATTAGAAAACATACCACGTATTTTATTAAACATAAGTTCGAAATGTCCTGTAAAAAATGCAACTTTATAAGTGCAAATAGTTAGCGGAAAAAACTGTTATTTTATCATATAAAACAATCATACCTGAGTATTACAACCAATTCTATTGTGTTGGTTGTTTTTCATAGTTATTTGTACTGATTATTAACTTCTCGTTAATAAATGATTCTGTCGTTACCACGGATAAGCTTTGAAAGTTTGGATGTTGCTAATCGGGGTGGTGAAAATTACCAGTCTAGTGGTTCTCGCTATGAGGTAAACATTAGCTTTATTGTGCTATTGATTCCAGCAATACACCTACCTTTGAGTAACAAATTTACACACTGTTAATATGGTGATTTAGTATGTAAAAACCGGTTATCGATCCATAGTAATATTTCATCATATTATTTGGAATAATAGGTTAGATGCTGTAATTTATGATCATACTTTAGTTTCAGGACTGACAGAAAGAGACAGTAAAAAATCAGAATATTATATTGCTCTGGCATAATAAAATTATGTCACCAAAAGGTGTTTTTTGGTGACATTTAGACATAAATATTAAGTCAGTTAAACTTTACTATCAATTAAACGCAGTATTTAAAGTCACTGTCGTTTAGCAACGATAGTGAATCTCCGACTATGTCATCAGAATTTATCGCTGCTAATAACTCAACACCTTGTTGGCGCTGTTCTTTACTTAATGCTTTATAAGGTAAACGAAAATTAGGCAATACAGCATCTGTCATCATCAGCGCAGTATTAATACCAATAGGGTTTGGCTCACAAAAAAGCCATTGCATTAAATCTTGCAAGCTATTGTTAAGGTTAGTGTTTTTATCATCCATTAATTGTCGCATCAAACTCGGTACAATATTAGAGGTCACTGAAATAACACCGTGAGAGCCATGTATATGACGACTATCATGGCATTGATCATCATTACCTGACCAACAAGCAATCCCTTGTTTTTCATAATACGCTATACGGTCGTTACCACCACATTCTTTCATACCAATAAAGTTTTTATGTTTAGATAGTGGCTCAATGATATCAGGGGTAAGATCTTGTCCCGATCGTCCCGGTACATTGTAAATAAATGCAGGTCCAATATCTAATGTACGTGTTAGATGTTCAATAACGCCTGCTGTTGATGTTCTTCCATAATAAGGGTTTATTTGTAAAGTAGCATCCATTCCTGCAGCAAAGCCATTTTCCGTTGCTTTTATCGCTTCACTAGTATTATTACTACCGGTATTACCAATAATTAATAAATTGTCACCAAACTTATGTACACTGTGAGCGATTAATATTAAATGCTCTTCCCATGATAATAAGTGCCCTTCACCGGTAGTACCTCCTACAACAATTCCATCCACACCCGCAGCTATTTGTTTTGCTACCAGTTTATCATAAGTGGCTAAATCAACTTCGCCCGCTGCATTATACGGGGTTTTTATTGCGGTAATTAAACTTGCTGCTCTCAATCGTTTCATTACATTCCTAATTTTCTAATTTTAATGGTCAAATAGACTAGACGCGCGTTATTATCATTAATTAACAGTGACCTATTGTATCAGTTACTTTGCGCATAATAAAAATTTCTTTTGTTTCAATATGTTGATATTCAAAGACCTGGTGGTTTAACTGAAGTATATTATAAGCTTGATAGTTATCACTATTATTAAGATCCGCCGCATAAAGTTGTTGATCAATCAACTCACTTTTAGTGATAGTAAAATGAACATTACCCACTACCCCCCAATCACCCAACTCAATAATTTGCTCTGTAACATTGGTTTCTTGCTCTGTCGATACAAAAGTAAATTCAAAACTTCCATCAGCACTTAACTCAGCATATTCGACAATTTGCCGACCCTGTGTGTCGATATCATTTCGATACCAACGGCCAAACAATAGCGCTCGGTTATAATTCATGACTAAACATCTTTCCTTTATGTAATTTTATGCTATCAAAAAAATCAAAGATACCACACTACTGCAGTAAGATACTGTCTATCTTAAATGTAAATACAGTTCATGCCAATCTGAATAAGTTATTTGTATTTACACATTGTCACTAAATCATTCATATTATTACTCTAGCCTGCAATCATATTATTACTCTAGCCTGTTTTAAATAATAAGATGTAACTGGTGTTAAAAAGGGTTAAATTATGTGTAATAAACGATATATCAATCAGAGAAAGTCATGCTCAAACCTAATGTACAATTATTATTAACCGGCAATGAATTAATGACCGGTGATATTGTTGATAGCAATTCAGCCATGATAGCACAGCAATTTAAAGAATTAGGATTAGATATAGTTCGTAAAGTCACTATTGCAGATAATCTCACCTCATTAGTCAATGAGATAAACTCATTAGCCAAGCAGTCTGATATTTTAGTTATTAATGGTGGCTTAGGTCCTACTATTGATGATTTAACGGCTCAAGCTTTAGCAAAAGCCACTCAAGTCGAATTAGTTGAACATAGAGAAGCATTGGCACACCTTTCACTTTGGTGTGAAAAGCGTGGCGCTAAATTAAATGCACCAAATTTAAAGCAAACCCTATTACCACAGGATTGCACTATTATAGCCAATAAAGATGGCAGCGCCGTAGGTTTCAAAGTGACTCATCTGTCATGTGATATTTATTGTACTCCCGGTGTTCCAAGAGAACTGAAAACCATGTTGGCCGAACAAATAATGCCTAATATAGCTAAAAAAATTCCTAAGAAATTAATTACCGATATAACTCGATTACAAGTATTTGGCTTAGGTGAATCAACATTACAGAAATTAATAGATGAAAAACTACCTAATTGGCCAAAAAATATTGAATTGGGTTTTAGAGCGGGCATGCCGCTACTAGAAGTAAAGCTCACTACAACAAGCCCTGAAGGCCATAAAATAAAACCAGAGTGGTATACTAAATTAGCAAACGTTTTGGGCGATCATATTATAGCAATAATAGAGAACACACCCTTATCCTTGGCAAAACATATACTCCTACAATTAACAGATAATAATCTAAAAATTACTACAGCAGAATCTTGTACTGGCGGTTTGATCGCTAGCTTATTGACGAAAGAAGCTGGTGCTTCAACCTGTTTTGAAGCAGGTTTTGTTACTTACAGTAATCACATGAAAACGACACTTTTAGATGTGAGCAATAAATTATTAGATCAACACGGCGCAGTAAGTGAAGAAGTTGTGCTTGCAATGGCTCAAGGTGCTTTAAAAAAATCATCTGCTGATTTTGTCATTGCCGTATCCGGCATCGCTGGACCTGCTGGTGGCAGCATAGAAAAACCCGTTGGCACCGTATGGATTGCTTGGGGACATAAAAAAAACTTGAAAACGGTTGCCCTATCAATACCATTACCAAGAATTTACTTTCAAGAATATGTCGCTAATATATGTATAGATTTAGTCCGTCGAGAGTTGATTAGTAGTACACAGATCCCAAATTATATTGTTGAGCGTAAGTTTAGTTAACCAATCCAGTAAGTGTTTTTTGAACAACTCATTGATTAAATAATTTGACGAAGATCTCCAAATTTTATCTGTTACTTATCTTTAAGTGATAGATAACAATAGCGGACAGCTGATATCGACTTTTGATCAAAGAATGAAATCAATAAGAAAACATTTCGAACTTAAACCAGTGCTAATGTATCAAAAAGGCTCCATGTGCCCCAAAGTTAATAAGAGATAATTTTCAATGTCGGAGTTAGATGCTTTAAATTTAATAGAAACGAGCTAACCTAGACTGACGATAGTCAAGTAATGAAAAAAAATATAACGCTGCCATTTCCACTCGCAACGTCATTAATTACAACGTAATTTTGTTACTTACATATTAGGATAATTTGGTCCGCCTGTCCCTTCAGGTGTCACCCAAGTAATATTTTGACTTGGATCTTTAATATCACAGGTTTTACAATGAATACAGTTTTGAGCGTTAATAACAAACTTATCACCCTCCTCTGTCCGTTCAACTTCATAAACACCTGCTGGACAATAACGTTGCGCTGGCTCAAGATATTTAACTAAGTTTATATCTATTGGAATATTACTATCAGCAAGCTTTAGATGACATGGCTGTTCTTCCTCATGATTAGTATTAGATATAAAAACTGAAGAGAGTTTATCAAAACTTAATTTATTATCCGGCTTAGGGTAGTTAATAACTGGGGCTTCTGACGCTAGCTTAAGCTGTTCATAATCTACGCTGTCATCTTTAAAATTAAAT
This sequence comes from Colwellia sp., assembly GCA_003521815.1. GTDB lineage: Bacteria > Pseudomonadota > Gammaproteobacteria > Enterobacterales > Alteromonadaceae > Colwellia. The sequence goes on along the minus strand of DPHE01000081.1, from coordinate 4,406 downwards.
GGCAACTTTCCACCAAAGAAGTTTTGATCAAGTGTATTATAAGCTCCCCCTAACATAGTTCCAAATTTGTGCATCGCAGGACCAAAGTTACGAGTATTATAGAGCTCATCATACAACCAAGAGTCTTTGAATTTATCAGTATAGGCGGTTAAATCTTGTTTACCTTCTTCGCTAATGGCATCGTTAATAATTAGCGCGTCAACAATAGCTTCCGCTGCTAACATGCCAGATTTCATCGCAGTATGATTACCTTTAATTTTAGCAAAATTAATAGTACCAGCATCACAGCCAACTAATAGAGCACCTGGCATAGTCATTTTAGGCAATGAATTGAAACCACCTTTTGCCATAGCGCGTGCACCATAAGAAACACGTTTTCCGCCTTCAAGGTACTGGCTAATTTTTGGATGGTGCTTATAACGCTGGAATTCATCAAACGGACTCAAATGTGGATTACTGTAGTTTAAGTCGACAATCAGCCCAACAAGCACTTGATTGTTTTCTGCGTGATATAAATAGCCACCACCGGTTGTATCTTTATTCAATGGCCAACCAGCAGTATGAACAACCAAACCTTCCTCATGTTTAGCGGGATCTATATCCCAAATTTCCTTAAAGCCTAAACCGTAATGTTGAGGGGAAGAGTTTGAATCTAAATTAAATTTCGCTATAAGTTCTTTACCCAGATGGCCACGACAACCTTCAGCAAAAACTGTATATTTTGCCCTCAGTTCCATGCCAGGCATAAAAGAGTCTTTTTTATTTCCCTTCGCATCTAGCCCCATGTCTCCCGTAATAATACCACCAACGCTACCATCACCATTATAAATAACATCTTGCGCAGGAAAACCAGGAAATATCTCTACACCTAATTCTTCAGCTTGTTCTGCTAACCAACGACAAACATTACCCATGCTAACAATATAATTATCCTCGTTATGCATAGTTCTAGGTACTGAGAAGCTAGGTAATTTAATACCATTGCTATCACTATTTAATAAATAAATATCATCTCTAGTTACCTTCGTGGTGACTGGAGCCCCCTTATTTTCCCAATCAGGAAATAATTCATTCAACGATCTTGGTTCAAACACAGCACCCGAAAGAATATGCGCACCGACCTCAGAACCTTTCTCAACAACACATACCATTAGCTCTTGTTTTTTTTCTTGTGCTAATTGCATTAAACGGCAAGCAGTTGATAGCCCTGAGGGGCCTGCACCAACAATTACTACGTCAAATTCCATCGATTCGCGTTCCATGGTATCTCCAAATATTTATTTTATTTACAAAAAATTCAAACGGGTGTTTGATATTCAAACAGGTGTTTGATAGTATCTTATTAGTGGTTACCAAGCAAGGTGGTATTTTTACAATAACATAGTTATCGTGGCTAGATTAATAGTTACTACGATTGCTTTTATGCAACCTATTTTACACTTTATATATAACCTGTTTAGAACAATGCTGCCAAACAATACTATAAAAGTAGATATTTAATCGCAGTTTTAAATCTCCAACAAAGATTACGTTGACGTTCACGTAAAGTAAAGGTAGTCTTTCCACTATTCACTAAATTAATTACTAATTAAAAAATGTAACTAGAGGCAACGATGAAAATATTAGTTCCGATAAAACGTGTAATTGACTATAACGTCAAGGTTCGTGTAAAACCCGATAATTCCAATGTTGATCTTGCTAATGTAAAAATGGCTATCAACCCATTTTGCGAAATAGCAGTAGAAGAAGCTATCCGACTCAAAGAAGCGGGCACTGCAACAGAAGTAATTGCTGTTACAATTGGCAACAAGTCTTGTCAAGAACAATTACGTACCGCATTGGCACTAGGTGCAGATCGTGCTATTCATATAGAAACTGATGAAAATTTAGATTCATTAAATATTGCTAAACTTCTACAAAAGATTGTTGAAGAAGAACAGCCGCAATTAATCATTCTAGGTAAACAAGCAATTGATAGTGATAATAACCAAACAGGACAAATGCTTGCTGCATTAACAAGTATGCCACAGGGTACCTTTGCTTCAAAAGTAATAGTTGATGGTGATAAAGTTAATGTCACTCGTGAGGTTGATGATGGCCTTCAAACAATAGCACTTAATCTTCCTGCTATTGTTACAACTGATTTGCGTTTAAATGAACCTCGTTATGCTTCTTTACCAAACATCATGAAAGCTAAGCGTAAACCATTAGCAGTTAAACCTGCTGCTGATTTTGGAATAGACTTATCGCCACGTACTAAGCTCGTGAAAGTCACACCACCAGCGACACGTCAAGCCGGTATAATTGTTGAAACAATTGATGAATTAGTAGAAAAGTTAAAAAATGAAGCAAAGGTGATCTCATGAGTATTTTAGTATTTGCCGAACACGACAACAGCACGTTAAAAGCTGAAACTCTTAAGACTGTAGCCGCAGCACAAGCTATTGGTGGTGATATTACACTATTGGTTGCAGGGTATGACTGTCAAAACGTTGTTGATGCAGCAAGTAAAGTAAATGGCGTAAGCAAAGTATTAGTAGCTGACAATGCTGTTTATGAGCATCAATTAGCTGAAAATATTAGCTTATTATTCATTGAACTAGCTAGCGATTATGAACATATTATTGCGACAGCGTTAACCACAGGCAAAAACTTTATGCCTCGCGTTGCCGCTTTATTGGATGTAACTCAAATATCAGATATTATCGCCGTTAATAGTACTGACACATTTGTACGCCCAATTTATGCTGGTAATGCTATTGCTACAGTACAAAGCTTAGATAGCAAAAAAGTAATTACTGTACGTGCCACTGGTTTTGATGCGGTAGCAACTGATGGTGATGCTGAAGTAGTTATTTTAGATATAGCAATCGATGCAGGCATTTCAGCTCATGTGAGTGATGAACTAACTGTTTCTGAACGTCCTGATTTAGGTGCCGCAGGTGTTGTTATTTCTGGTGGTCGCGGCATGCAAAATGGTAATAACTTCAAATTACTTGAAGGTATAGCTGATAAACTTGGTGCCGCTATCGGTGCATCTCGTGCTGCTGTTGATGCTGGCTTTGTACCGAATGATATGCAAGTTGGTCAAACGGGTAAAATTGTTGCTCCTGACTTATACATTGCTGTTGGTATAAGTGGTGCTATTCAACATCTTGCCGGTATGAAAGACTCTAAGGTCATTGTTGCAATAAACAAAGATGCTGAAGCACCTATTTTCCAAGTAGCAGATTACGGTATCGTAGCTGATCTGTTTGATGCCTTACCTGAACTTGAAAGTAAACTTTAACTTATTTCTACAAAATTATTAGATAAGTTAAGCTAAACTTTATATTGCTAAATAAAACCACTCTCGTAGTGGTTATATTTAGCTTGAATTTGAGTAAATATAAAGTAACAAGCTCCTGAAAATTTAGGTAACATCAACATGAAACAAAAATTATCCAGCCTCAGTGATTTGGCTCATGCTTTTGGAATAGATACCAATAGCACGACATCAACAGCTAAAAGTGAAGACCAGTCCTTAGTGTACTCTACTGATACCGGTCGTATAAAACACGAAAAAATCAAACAAAACACTACCCCCACAGATGGCTTTGCTAGAATACGCCGTGAAACAAAAGGCCGTAAAGGTAAAGGTGTGGTGACTATCACTGGCTTAGGACTTGATATTAAAGCATTAAAAGAATTAGCTACAAAATTAAAAAAAACATGTGGTAGTGGTGGTACGATTGTCGGTGAGATAATAGAAATTCAAGGTGATAAACGTGAGATCATCAAAGAAGCACTTGAAAAAGCTGGATTTAAAGTAAAGATTACTGGTGGATAA
>DPHE01000081.1:0-422 GCA_003521815.1 Colwellia sp. | reverse complement strand
TAAAGATTACTGGTGGATAAAAAGAAGTAACTAAAAATCATGTACTTATGTTGGTTTATATTTAATTAAAGCATCACTATCAGTTCGATTACCTTTCCTCTCCTCAAACCATACAGTAACAACCTTATTTACGTCACTGGCTTCTAATGTGAAGTTAGTCTCTATCCCGGTTCATCCTCGGTTGGTCCTGACCCTTTCCGATTCTTCTGAGCCTGTCGAAGGAAGCTCCTCGAAGGGTCACATGGGCCTGCGTCAGATAAGTCACTCTAACCTCTGCGCGAAACGTGATATTTCACCATTGATTGTTTACAACGCTTATTTTATCTCGCCTAGGTACTTTACCCAAGAGCACTCAGGGCTAAGGTAGTAAAGCCCACACAGCAAAAAGCCCGTTACTCTCGTAACGGGCTTCTCTTAATAGA
>DPHE01000023.1:3184-14219 GCA_003521815.1 Colwellia sp. | reverse complement strand
GCACGGCGACGAATATTGTCGACTTCAGCTTTAGCACGAATTACTGAGTCTTTTTGGTCGCTAACAGTAGATTGTGCAGTGGCAACAGCTAACTTTAATTCATTAATTAGCTCTTGCTCTAGACTAATAACTTCCTTTGCATGCTCTTGTTGTTTTTCTACTTGCTCTTCAGCTTGTTGTACTATCTCATCCGCTAATTGTTCCGGTGTGATATCTTGCTCTGGTTTGTTGTTTGACTCTGTTGTCATGAGAAACTCCGATTAAATCTAGGTAAACTTTAACATTGTTGCTAATTATGGGGTCTAGCTTGTTTGATTCAAGCTGAACTTAAAACTAATTTAAAACTAAATTAAAAACATTTTATCAAAAGTGAACTTTACAAGCCATGCAAATAAGGGGAAACTTGCCTTATAGAGATTAAAACTACGAAATATTTGTTATGGCTCAACACTTTAAAACAATCGGACTTATCGGTAAGCCCGATCATCAAGGCGCTAACGCTACAATCACCACTTTACATCAGTACTTAATTGAAAATAAATATCAGGTATTAGTCGAAAAATCAGTCGCTAGCTCAATTGCAATTAAAAATATGACCATTTGTTCATTAACAGACATTGGTGAACAAGCAGACTTAGCTATTGTGGTGGGTGGCGATGGGTATATGTTAGGTGCCGCTAGAGTTTTAGCTTGTTTTGAGATAGGCGTTATTGGTGTAAACCGTGGCAATCTAGGCTTTTTAACTGATCTCTCACCTAACGATATCATTGAGCCTTTAGCACAAATTTTATCAGGGAAATCACGTTCGGAACAACGGTTTATTATAGAAGCTGAAGTTTACCGACACGGTAAACTAAAAAGCGCTAACAGTGCTGTTAATGAAGCCGTGTTACATGCTGGTAAAGTGGCTAGTATGATAGAGTTTGAGGTGTATATTGATGACTGCTTTATGTTTAGTCAGCGTTCAGATGGTTTAATTATTTCAACTCCCACGGGTTCAACAGCTTACTCAATGTCGGCTGGCGGTCCTATTTTAACTCCAAATTTAAATGCATTATCTTTAGTACCCATGTTTCCACATACGTTAACTAGCCGCCCAATTGTTGTTGATGGTGATAGTGAAATTAAACTAATACTAGCCAATGAAAATCAAGAAAGTTTACAAGTAAGTTGTGATGGCCATGTAATTTTAGCGGTTATGCCAGGAGATGAAGTCATTATAAGAAAAAGCAAGTCCACCATTCGCTTGGTACACCCGCTTGATTATAACTATTTTACGGTATTACGTAACAAACTTAGCTGGGGTAACGAACTTTATTAATCGCTACTAATCTAATAGGTTATCAGTTGAGTGTAACAAAGAGTAAATGATGAATTGTTAGTTGTGAAAAAATGACAATGACTAGGTATAATAATTAAAGACTTAGCTTCTTTTTAAACTGTACTATTTGATAACATAGTCACTTCATACGATTTTATACCTAAATCTATGTTTTTAGTCGTTGAATTCTTTATTTTGCACTCAGCGCATGCAGTTTACCCGCATGCCAGATTAAGTGCGAAATAAATATTTCAAATTAAAATTTAAAAGTCATACGTCAATCCTAAATAGGCGATATCAACATCATTAACATCAAGCGCATAACGCTTAATGCCAGCATTAACTCCCCACGCCTCATCTATTTTATAAGTGCCTTCAATGCCATAATACATATCGATACCATCATTATCATGATCAATGCGTTGGTCTTCATAGGCACTAACAACATCACTGTGCCAAGTTAACAACCCAAATAGAACAGAGGCATTATATTGATCACTTTGTAAAAAATGATAGTGACCATTAAGTCCGATCCCTTTAACTAAAACAGGCACAATTTTAGCAACACTTTGGTGATACTTACTAGCGATAAGCGTATCTCCCGTTATTGCTAAAGACCCTTCGCCCATATCAACATAGCTAAGTGTTACACTCCAATCTTTGGTGATGTTAGCCCCTACACCTATAGACCAACTTGTTGCTTTATTATCAATTTGAGTAATAACCCCAACAGGAACTTGCTTAGAAATCCCTGAAGTTTTTGCTTTACCTTGACCAAGTTCAGCTTTAATGAAAATGTCGAACTTTGGTGCTTGAGCAGCATAACTACTAAAACTTAAGCTACTCAAGCTAAGCAGTACCCATAAACTTAAGCCTTGCACTAATGTTTTACCTGTTGCTGTTTTAGACATCACCAAAGTGCTTTTTCGTCGAATAAATAGCATTACACTTCCTAACAGTAAAATGATTACCCCAAAACTACCACCACTCGATTTATTGGTAATAATAATGGTTTCATAGGCATTAACTGTGACCACAACTTGCCCCTGACTTTCACCACCATTATTATCACTAATGTGATAGGTAACGGTTTCAACACCGTTAAAACCAGCAAGCGGCGTATAAACCAGCATATTATTGCTGATAATGATACTACCTTGCTCTGCACTGACACTTAGTAAAGTTAATTCGTCGTTATCAACATCAGTGTCGTTCGCTAGTACATCAATAGTTATGGCTGTTCTATCATCCGTAGTGGCACTATCATCTACAGTAACAGGCGCTGTATTTTCAATAACGTTGACAGTTACATCACCAAAGCCTATACCATTGTTACTGTCACTCACACCATAAACAATGGTGGCTAAACCAAAGAAATTAGCGTCTGGTTGGTAGTATAATTGTTGGCCTACAATCGTCACATTACCAAAATCAACATTTGCACTAGTGATACTCAAACTGTCTCCATCGCTATCTATATCATTAGCAAGCACATCAATTGTCACTGATTTATTTTGTGTTGTTACAACCTGCTCTGACATGATTTCTGGTAAGGTATTATTATTGTTAAAAACAGCAACACCACTAGGGTCAACGATACGACTATTGGCAATACCGTCATCATCATTTAAGCCACCATCTTCTATCGTTAACTGCACACACCAATGGCCAGCGGTCAACCCGAGGGTCCAGCTATCATCATTCGGCGCAGGACAGTATCCAATTTCTCCAGCGGCTGATGAATAATAATTATTAGTATCTACTGCAAATTCACCCCAACCGTTATCTGACGTTAATTTACGATAAATAGCATTTTCAGGAATAGGTAAGCGTTGTGGTAATACCAGGCTAATACTTTGCCCTGCAATAGGTAATCCACTTAAGATAAAGTCAAAAAAACCACCAACATTTATCGCTTCATTATCATTGATAACTTCATTTACACTCAGTAATAATGCACCAGACTGATTATTCGCGGTATTAATGCCTCGGCGTAAACAAATACTTGGCTCAGTCTCAATAAGGTATAACTCTTGCTCACTTATTTCTGAGGTTTGTATATTACAACGACTATTATTGTTATCTAAGTAATCAGCAATACCGTCATTATCTGTATCACCATAGCCTTCAGCATTATCAGGGGTTAAGTCACCGTCGCTATCAATATCAGTTAATGTCGGTAACGCCTCAACAATATCAAGGTAGACAAATACTACAGTACTTAATGACGACTCACCATTATCAGTAACGTTAAGTGATAATGTTTGCTGACCTGTTGCTACATTTGTGGGGTCAAAGGTAAAGCTTGTATCCTCTGAATCACTGTCAACTAATACACCACCAACACTGATCCAAGTATAACTATGGTTATCATCATTATTAGCATCAAATACGTCACTGGTAATAACCACTTCCCCTAAAGTTTTATCAATGAGTGTCCGTTGTTCATTATTTTGAGAAACCGTAATACTGGCTTGTGGCGCAAGATTATCTTCAGTAATAGTTAAGGTAAATACTGATTTCGCACCTACATTAACGCTATCATCAAGCGTAATAATAACTACTTCATCGGCTTCAACTACCCCATCACTAAAGGTATCAAATTCGATATAGCCCAATAAACCAGAATCAATAATAAGCTCGCCCGACACTAAGTCATGGTCATTACTATCTGAATCACCACTTATAGAGTAAGGAACAATGACAGGATAAGTTGGTGACTCACCGTTTAAGTGAACAGCGACTTTATAATGATCTCCCTCAGTACCTTGGCTATCTACAGCAATATTAACTAATGGCTGAACAGTAACACGTTGCGTAACAACTCGCTTAAAGCCATCACTGTCTTGTGCTTGCCAATAGACCAAATTATTACCCGGGGCAAAGCGTGTAACGCCATCAACAAGAGAAACAGGCACTGAAGCACCTTCGCTGTTAATAGCGGTAGCAACACCTAAGTCAACCTTAGTAAATAAGGCCGTCGCATTAATCTCAATGTCCTGAGGTAGGGTAATAACAGGCAGTAAGGCATCAATATGGTTATCAAAAACAAGGGTTACGTTAGCTTTACTATTATCGTTATCTATAACGGCATTACCATCACTAATAGCATACTGTAATTTAATCTCACCTTCGAAAACACCTTGTATTTGAAAAATTAATTCTCCTGCTTCGATGCTCGCATTACCAATAGCGCTACTAGCATTAATAATGCTCAAAACATCACCATCAACATCGCTGTCATTATTTAACACATCAAGGTTATAGCGTCCGCTTTCACTATAAGTAAGCTCAATATTATCATCTTGAGCGACAGGGGTATCGTTAACAGGATTGATAGTTAACTCAACCGTTACTGGCTCAGAATCAGTTTCTGCATCTAATGCTTTATAAGTAAAATTATCGGTGCCATTGAAATCTTTATCTGCAGTATAAACCCATATATTATTAGGCGATTGGACTAAAGAACCATGCTCTGGCTCGGTCACAATGGCATAGGTTAACTCGTCACCATCAGGATCCTCAGCAGATAATATGATACTTAACTCGCTATCTTCTTCAAGTATTAGAGTTTGTGCATCAGCCACAGGGGCTTCATTAGAATTAGTCACCGTAATAGTAAAAGTAGGCAAAGTTCCGATGGTACTGGCATTATCGGTCACAATAATCACAATACCTGCATAATCTGCCGCATCGGTTCTCGAAGGCGTGCCGGTTAATGCGCCGGTTAACGTGTTAAACGTTGCCCAACTAGGTATATTAGTAATACTAAAGGTTTGGGTATCCCCTGCATCAACATCAGAAACTGTTGGGATAAAGCTATAAGCAGCATCTTCAGCTACCGTTGTGGCTGGAGTACCTGTTATTACCGGCGCATCATTAGTGTTTGACACGGTCAGATTAAAGGCCGCTAAACTTACCGATGCATTCGCAGCATCGGCAACACTGATGATAATACCACTCGTTATACCAACATCCGCATTAGTCGGCGTGCCCGTTAAGCCACCTGTTGAAGTACTAAACGTTGCCCAGCTAGGTTTAATATTAATGCTAAAGGTTTGGGTATCCCCTGCATCAACATCAGAAACTGTTGGGATAAAGCTATAAGCAGCATCTTCAGCTACCGTTGTGGCGGGTGTACCTGTTATTACCGGCGCATCATTAGTGTTTGTCACGGTCAGATTAAAGGCCGCTAAGCTTACTGTTGCATTCGCAGCATCGGCAACACTGATGACAATACCTGAGGTGGTACCGACATCCGCATTAGTAGGTGTGCCCGTTAAGGCGCCGGTTGTCGTGCTAAACGTTGCCCAGTTAGGTTTATTAGTAATACTAAAGGTTTGTACATCACTACTATTTGTATCTGTTACCGTTGGCGTAAAAATATACACTGAATCTTCTACTGCAACATTGCCCGGCAAACCACTGATGACTGGTACAAAATTTGTTAACTCTGTAATCGTCGGTATATCGATAACTTCTATGGCCCGTGTTGTTTGATTGCCTACTAAAAAATTATTCGCATTGCCGAGCGTAACTGGAGCATCTAATGTCCAACTGCCTCCATTAACAGATGTAGACGCTAACGCCGTATTATTGTCAACAACACCATCATTGTTATTGTCGCTGTAAAGGTAGATCACCATGCCCTCGGTCGGACTAGTCCCAGAGATATTGAAGTTGCTACCTTGCACTTGTACATTAGCTACTGGAACTAACACAGAAATAAAGGCATTGTTGTTATACACAAGCGATAACTGGTTAGACGAAGAGTTTGTAACGTTATTATCTACCAGATCATCGACGCTATTAGCGGGTAAATCTACTGTTACCTCGCCGTTACTTGAGGGGGTAAGATCGACCTGATAGCTATTACCTGAACCACTAAAGTTAGCTAAGGTAGCATTATTAACAACTAAGTCATTAACTGTAAAGTTGACTACGTCGCGGCTAAAATTAATATTAACAAGTATGGGGCTACTAGCTGTTGGATTGCCTGCAGTGCTTGTAAGCAATGCGGTTAACGATTGAACTTCCAATGTAGCCGTTGCAGCAACACTGTATGTGTTACTGCCATTAACAGTACCATTAACATTGCTAGTTACACTGTTGTATACTCCATCTGCCGCACCAGCTGGTACTTGAAGAGCAACAATAAAGGTACAGGATGCTCCCGAGTCTAAATTTCCTCCTGCAAAAGTTAAAGACGTTGTACCTGTGATACTTGACCCGACACCACAAGGATCGGTAGGTAGAGTGATCGCCGCAAATGAGTTAATCACTGAACTCATTGAATCAGTAAAACTAATCTGTGTAGCATCTGCAGAGCTGTTGGTAAGCGTATAAGTCAGCGAAATAATATCACCGGCTAAAACAACGTCAGGACTAAAAGACTTAGTTAAATGCAAGGCACTGATCACAAGAGTATCAGAGGCTGCAGCACTGTTAACTGCTTGCCCAACTGAACTTCCTGTTACTGCTGAGCTGGTTAACGTAATAATGCTAGGGGTTGCATTATTGGGTACTGAAAGTGTAACAGAAAAAGTACATTGGCTAGCACTCGATAAGGAGCCGCTAGAAAATGTGAGTATTGAGCTGCCACTAATAGTTGAGCCAGCACCACAAACGTCACCGGAAGGTGTTGATACTGCAGTCAGGCCACTCAAAACAGTATTCAAATCAACCGTAAAGGCAAGGTTGGAAACATCTGCGGCAGCACTTTCACTGTAATCAAGCGTAAACTCTAGGGTCACTTGCCCCCCTGGTACTATTTGTTCTTCAACAATTGCCAAAGACAATTTAGCGGCACTCATAACCGCTAAAGTCTCCTGCGCTTGATTACCATAAACAGTGTCACCATTAACAGTGCCAGCAATAGTTGAAGTAGTGAGAAGGTAATTAGCCGAAGAATTGCCTGCAGGTAAAGTAAGCACAAGATCAAAGGTACAGCTTCCGCCAGCAGGTATTGTGCCATCAGCAAAGGCGAAATACCTCGTAGAACCGTCATCAGTTGAGTCAGAGAAGGTGCTGCCAACGCCACAGGTATTTGCAGTAGGTAATGTATTCGTCACCATACCAGAAACTATAGAATTTATAGGCATAGTAAACCCTAAATTAGTAGCGCTATTCGTCGTATCAGTATTAGTAACCACATAACGCAAGGTCAGGTTCTCACCGCTATTAACAGGGTTGTTGAGAAAAGACATACTAACTTGTGGTGCCTTTTTAATTGCCAGCGTATTAGTGGCGGCGGCTTTAGTAGTGGCCGAACCTAAAGTTAAGTTAATAACACTTGTGGTGTTAGTGTAACTCCCCGCAGCAGCACCTGCAGGTATTAACACGCTGATCTTAAATGTACAGGAAGCTCCTGCCGACAAATTAGCACCCGTAACGGTAATCGGGCTTGGTATTGTTAGGCTAGAGCCAACGCCACAAAAACCGTCAGCCGGGAGTGCTGTAGCTGTTAAACCACTTAATGTCGCATTAAGCTCATTGGTAAAACTGATGTTTTCAGCGGCATTAACTCTATCTACATTATTAATAGTATAGGTAAGGTCAACCGTTGTACCGGGGGCACTAGCGTTTGGAAAGGTCATAAACATAAATGAACTACCCACTGTTAGTTCAGCGCTACCCTGACCACTGGGATTACTACCAAACCGTGATAAACCGATACTTTTAGTTTGATAAACGCCAGCAGAAGGCGCTGTTACATCTACTGAAATAGTACAGGTTGCACCGGCACTAACAGCTGCACCTGCACTAGTTAATGTGGAAGAGCTAGGCTCTGCAACCACCGTTGCTGAGCAGCTATTAGTAATATTAGGCTGCTGAGAAAAAATGAGTCCCGTTGGCAAGCTATGGGTAAACGATTGAAAATTAGTATTTGAGCTATTAGCACTGTTATCTATGGTATAAGTTAAGGTACTAATTGCGCCTGGGGTAATTGTAGCCGGTGAAAAAGCCATACTAAAACCGGGACGATTATCATCAACTGTTAAGGTATCTGAGCTCGTACCCGCACTGCCAGCGCTAGTACTTAGTGCGCCAGTGGTATTAATATGAGCACCTGCAGTGGTGCTAGTAACATCGACTTGAAAACTACAGCTTGCACCTGCGCCCAAACGGTAATCACTAAAGGAGATCACGCTACTCCCTGGTGTTGAAACATCGCTACCGTTAAGACAAGTATTGAGTGCAACAGCCGGTGAAGCGATGGTCATACCGGCAGGGAGTGTGTTGGTAAAGGTAAGCCCACTAACAGCGGTTGCCTGCGCCGAGTTGTCAATGGTATAGGTCATAGTTGAGACACTACCAGGACCTATCGTTGTTGGGGAAAAGCTAACACTAAATATTGGCGTGTTCAAGGGCCCAGCATGGCTTAAAAAGTTCCACATTAGGCAAACCACAAGCGCCAAGGCTTTGAAGACGCTAGGTATAAAAGACATTTTTTTATTCATTTAATGATACTCTTTTGGGAGTTTTAAGCGAAGCACAACAAAACAAGCCCTGCGTTTGACTTTTACTTGGCGCCTGAAAACACACAGCTAACATAATAAAAAGAGAATTAGCCATTTTTAACGAAAGATAAAAGTGCACTAATCACTTATATACTAATCACTTATATAGGTAATGAGTTAACTACAGGTTTAAAAAATAATTAACTCGTGCACTCAGCAGTTATTGCATGTTTTTACTTTGCTCTAATTGTTCAACACGGCGCTGCAAATTTTCTATTGCTTTTTGTTGTTCTTGCACCAGTTTGGTGAGTACCGCAACAAAATCCATTGCCGCTAGACTTTTACGGTCATTAGTGGCAACTATTTCAGGTACATCTTCGGCAATAAAACCCGCGTAACTTTCAGTAGGCTCAATTTTGTAGGTAAAAGTAACAGGTTTAAGCGCTTTAATCGTATTAAGTGCAACCTCGGCACTAATATCAGTGATATTATTTTTTAAGTTACGGCTTGATGCATTGGTCCATACCCCACCTGTTGTCAAGTGTGCACCGTTGGCAAACTCAAGTACATTTGAAGCGTTAACACTTTGAACACCAACACCGATTGTGCCGTCAGTGTTGACCGTAAACAGAGATGAACCGGCAGTTGTTTGAATATCAAATAAGCCATTAGGCACTTGTCCATCGTCAATATTAATACCAACATCGCCTAAAGGACTGACTAAAAATGCATGGTTGTCGGCATTGCTAGGGTGTGCAATATCTAACCGACCATCTGGTGTGCTGGTTTGAACACCGACGTCACCGTTAGTGTTAACCGTAAACTGAGATAAACCGCCAGTTGTTTGAATATCAAATAAACCATTAGGCACTTGTCCATTGTCAATATTAACACCCACATCACCTGAAGGGCTGACTAAAAACGCATGGTTATTGGCATTGCTGGGGTGTGCAATATCTAACAGACCATCTGGTGTGCTGGTTTGAAAACCGATGTCACCATCAGCTGCGATATAAAGACTGTTAGAAGGTGCACTCGGTCTGATTCTAAAGGGTAATCTCGCGCCATTAGTTGAGTCACGAACATAAAAGCCTGATTCATTACCGCCAATATCCCAAGTTTGTGGGCTATAACCACCAGTAATATCCTGCTCTAAGCGAATAGATGGCGAGTCAGAACTACGCACATGCAGCTCAACGACTGGCGCTGCTGTGCCTAATCCTAAATGACCACTACTAGCGACATACATGCTATTTGATGGTGCACTAGCTAAAATAGTAAATGGGGTTTTACCGCTATCAATATCGTCAATACTGAATCTATTAAGGCCACCATTGGCGGAGTCGTTAACAGTGATTTGCCAATCAGTAGTCGGAAATGAACTCGAGGAACTGGTATCTATAAACTTTAACCGGAGATTATTTTCTTTGAGCCTGAGGGTGTCAAAACCAAAACTTTCGCCATTGACGCAATCAAATCCAATACAAATACTACCTTCAACAATTAAATCGTCTTGTATTCGTTGATCAGCTAGTGCTGAAAAGCTACTAAATCCGGCAACACTGATGAGTGCAATAACGGGTGCTTTCACTAATCTAATTTTTATATTTTTCATATTATACCTCTTGATTAGCAAATTTATTATTTAACTGAATGGGTCTGAGTAGCAAAATTTTTAATTTCACCTGATTCAATATAAAAATGGCCACTTTGTTTAATCGCTTTATGTAACTGCTTACGTTGATTTTCACCTCGGCCATTATTCAAAGGTTGATGAGTTGCCTCAACAAACTGATCGGAAAGGGCTGCTGTTAACTGATAGGTATACAAACCATCGGTTAATTCACCAAAAGCCGATAATTCAATGGCGGGAATATCAATATCAACCGATTTACTGACAGAAAAGCCATTAGGGCCTACTATGCTTAACGTAGAAGCAAAGACGTTTTTAGGGTTAGTAAAACCAATATAAGTACCACTAAAGTTTTCATTAGCGATTAGAGTAGTCGCATTCTCTGTGTTTGTTTTTTCAACCTGATTAGTTGCCATCACTAAAGGTGAGTTGAGCAGTAAACTTATTACTGACGATAGAAAAATGTGTTTGCTATTCATATTGGTGACCTTTCAGATTATTTTATTATTTATACACAAACGTTCTCATTACATGAAAACACTACTTTTGTAAATTGCATATATTAAATTAATAATATAGGATTACGCTAATTAAAAATACAGAAATTACAGAAATTACAGA
>DPHE01000023.1:689-3021 GCA_003521815.1 Colwellia sp. | reverse complement strand
TACAGAAATTACAGAAATTACAGAGTTCGATAATAAACATTTTTTTCTCTTTTTCAAATTTAACTTTTACTTTTTACCTTTACCTTTACCTTTTAACCAGATGTTAATGCAACCAAGTATTTATTAAAAATATTTAATAACTTAATAACAAGGTTTACCATGTTTTATAAATGTATGTTTTATTGCTCAATGTTGTTTATGCTTATTTCTTGTGGAAGTGACGATAAAGCGTTGTCCTTGCCCCCTGCTGTCGATTTAAAGACTGAAACTATTACTAATAATGTAGATGACTCTGATATTGGCGAAACTAACACTGATACTAATGAAAATAATGAATTAACTAACAATGATATAGATGACTCTGACATCGGCAGAACTAACACTGACCCCAATGAAGATAATGAATTAACTGACAATGAATTAACTGATAATGATATAGATGACTCTGATCCAGTTAGTTAATTTAGTGTGATGTTATAGGGAAGGTACTAAGCTAGGTAATCTAGGTGCTATGTTACATGATGATAATTTATCAATGTAACTGATGCGCTATTAAATGTTTAAGACGTCACATAAGATAGTCAAACTCAATTAATAGATTCGTCTTTGATATTTATTATATCGAGTGCAATATCGGGCTAGCTCTTGAAACTTACTTTTATTTGAGAACAAATAATTTTTTGACTAAAGAGAAACAGTTTTGCCACTTACTCTGTGCGATTATTGTCACTATGTTCAACCACTACCATTTCTACGCGTAAACCCGTTCGCTCTCTTAAATTAGCAATCCACTTACTTCTATTTTCTGGCGTTATATTCTCTATCCGCTTACAACAAAAACTTTTTATATCATAACGCTAGCTCCAAAACTTGAATCAATAACGAAAGCAAGTGAGCAAATAATACCAATTCAATGTTATCAAATCTACGAGATTCATTTGACCAATAGAAGTCAATAAATAATATACCGAGCAAGTGGCAGAGTCACTAGTGCAACAATAATCATGGCAAGTTAGTTGGCGTCTAATACCTATTATTATTTTCTAATAGAATAACGTAGAAATGTGTAAAAAAAGTGCAGAAATAAAAAATATATCCATGTCTAGAATGTTAAAGCCTAAATATTAGCAAAAACACGATAACTAAAAGATCGTATTAACATGTGAACATTTGATATATTAACTTTATTTAGAAAAAACAAATGATTATAGAGAATATTTTACTAGCGTTCCAAGCCCCCAATCTGGACTACTCTCATTAAAACCTGTGAAGGTATAAAACTGAATACCCCACGAATTATCCAGTTTATGCGAAACAAAAGCACTAACTTCCTGAACAGTATCACCCGCTTCGAAGGATGACTCTCGGTAGTCATAGGCAATACCAGCTCTTGTTGATGGGCTAAAGCGATAGCTAGCGCCTAAGGAGCCGAACCATACATCATTTAAATTTAACCCACTGGGATCACCTCTGAATTTATAACCAACAGAAGCATTCAGATAATAACTATCAAAAAACTTGTATAAATTAGTTTGCAATGAATAATCATTTTCTCCAGTACCTAAACCTTTAATTTCGTCCGCAGTACCGACCTTAACCTTTGCAGTGGCGTCCACAACGACATCGAGCGACTTATTTACATAAAGGTCATAAAATGTAATCCCTGCTACAATATCTCCCAAGCCGTTCTCTGTCGTGATTGGTCCTTCACCAACTACCGCTTGACCTTGCGAATTAGTAATAATGGTGCCAACGGGAGCCCTGACAGATAAATATGGAACTGTTATTCTGTACCCCACGGAGCCTGAGCCATAGCTAAGAGTGAATGGCACATATATCTCCTCTACATCGTCATTGCTATAATAGCTACCGCTAGCATACTCTGCTCCGAGCGTTACATTAAAATAAGAATCATCACCTAAAGCGGCTCCGCATGTGCTTATTAGAAACATACAAATAATGTATTTAGATTTAGTCAATAGCGTCATCATTTTTCATATCCTATTCCTAGCGGTTTTTAATTTTAATTCGCTTGTTCACGCAAATGAATTTGTTCTTGATGGTTCATTCTAATTTCATTACGTTGCTCAACTGATGTTGCTGCTTCTAGTTGCTCGCGATAACTATTGCGATCTTGCTCTGTCATTGTCCAGCCGCCATATATGATTTCGCCCATACCGTCTTCGTATTGTTCCCTATTGTGATCGCGTGATTTCATTTCTTTTTGGTATTGCTCGCGTATTTTACTGCGCTCTTGTTCTGAATTTTCGGCTTGAAGCCTTTCTTTATAGCGTTCTTGCTCTTGAGTTGTCATAAACTCTGAGTCGTCCAT
>DPHE01000023.1:0-512 GCA_003521815.1 Colwellia sp. | reverse complement strand
CTGTCCATTTTCCTATCCATGTCTTGACTAACGCGGTGCTCCCGTTCAACTTGCGCAGCTCTGTTTTTATCTTTATCCTGTGCAAACCCGTTATATGAGGCTGAACTTAATAAGGTTATGGCTAATAAGCAAATTGGTTTTGAAAATTTCATAATAAATTCCTATTTATTAGTTAAAAGAGAAAGTCCATTTTGACTTCCAAGCATTGACCCGCATGCAATATCGTTACACGATGCGATATAATAAATAGTTTAGTGTTGTAACAGAAAAACTCATTGACAAATATCAGGAAAATATCGTCTTTCATATTTTTGCAAATTAAATGATAAATATTTAACCATTACACTCTGTGTGATCACGATAAGCTCGGCTTACGATATATGTACTATAGCGTTTCAGGCTTATGGAAATAATTTCAATGGTTCTAAAACCTAAAAAATCTATACTATTTTTATAAACCCCTTGCAAAAACCCATGTTACTGTATAGATTTACAGGTAGTTATTTATACAG
>DPHE01000019.1:918-3417 GCA_003521815.1 Colwellia sp. | reverse complement strand
GCAAGGTTAAGCCAGTGTTGCATACCCGCATTCTGGACAATAATCACTTCTTGGTTGAAAACACCTATGGGAGAGACTTGGGAAATTTTATTAAGCAGCGTTAACAAATTTTCCATTTTGTTGGCAGGATAAAGGTTAATCAATACTGAACCTATTTACTAAAATTTAATAAATAAATTTAACCATAAGCATGCAGTGAACACCATTTATTTAGCTAAATAAATACCCGAATGACTGTTTATCTTTTTATAGCGGTTATTTTTTATCTATTGATGAGTTTTACCACCACGTTACGATCCTTAGCTGCGAATAAAAGAAGGCGTAAAAGCACAACTGTATAAAACCTTTTGGGTTAACTTTAGACAGTCACGTTATTATTATTTTAGTTATTGCTATATTTTGTTCATCCATAGTTTATACATCACTATTTTTTACATTATTTTGGCCAGAACAAGTAATAATGCCATGATTAAAGGTGATTGCTAGTAACAGAGGGAAATATTGTCTAATAAATGATTTTGATAATGTAAGACTACCTTAATACTCGTATGATGATAGGGCTTTGAGTAAATCCAACGAAATAATACAATAGATGTGGTTTTTTATGACTAAAACAAACTATATACTGACGGGCTAGATATTAAATAAAAACAATGAATTTTAGGAATCAACAACATGTACATGATAGTTAAGCACGCTCATCTAACCATAATTACGCTTACGTTTATCTTTTTTATTATTAACTTTGTGTTAATGATGAAGGGGTCAGACAAGGTGAATAATAAAATCTTGAAAATTGGCCCACATATTTTATACACTCTATTTATCTGCACCTTGATTTATTTGGTTGCCGTTAATCCACTTAAACTGTACCCTTTTTTGAATGGTTGGGCATCCTCTAAATTAGGTGGTTTCGTCTTATATGTACTGTCTATTACTTTTGCGCTTAAGTGGGCAAAATCAAAATTATGGCGCCTTTTGGGCTTAATTAGTGCCGTATTTTGGTTGGTTATGAGTGCTCGATTAGGTTTTGCAGATCATCTTAAATCAAAAGGAATTAGCGATGAGACGACTACTTATATTGAGTTCGCCCAGTCACTGTTAACTTCAATTTGCTAGGTTATTTAATAGTAAAAGAACATAGCGAAAAATAGTCATCCATCAGGCTATAGCAAGTAACACGGGTATAAAAGATTGTAACGTTAAAGCGCTTAGCTATTATGGTAGTTAATATAATAGCTAAGCGCTTCACTCGACAAATATCGGCTACTTAATTCTCTGCGCCTAATTTTATTGCTAACTCAGCACGCTGTGCTGTGTCGTCAAAACCAGACCAGCCATGTAAATGTTCTTCTAACAATGCTTCCATCATCTTAATATGATTTGATTCAGCATTGAGTGCTGGAATGTATTCATAGCGTTCACCACCGGCCTCCATAAAATAATCACGGTTTTCAATGCCGATTTCTTCAATCGTTTCTAAACAATCTGCTGAAAATCCAGGGCAAACCAATTGTACTGATTTAACGCCTTGCTGTGGTAATGCCATCAGGGTTTTATCGGTATAAGGTTGTAACCACTCTTCACGACCAAAACGGGATTGGAAACTAACCAGGTACTCCTCTTGGGTCAAGCCCAAATTTTCAGCTAATAATCGAGATGTTTTATAACATTCACAATGATATGGGTCACCATTAAGCAGATAACGTTTTGGAATGCCGTGATAGGTGAAAATCAACTTATCGGCTCGTCCATTTACTTGCCAATGTTGACGGATTTTGTCTGCTACTGCTTGAATATAATTCGGAAAATCATGGTAGTGATTAATAAAGCGTAATTCAGGTATCAGACGTTTTTTCGCAAAACTAGCTGCTATAGCATCAAAAGTTGAGGCGGTGGTAGAAGCACAATACTGTGGATAAAGAGGTAAAACTAAAAGCTTACGGACACCTTGTTTGAGCATTTTGTCGATCACTGAATCAACAGAAGGTGAACCATAACGCATAGCAAACTCAACCACTATGCTCTCACCATGCCTTTCCTGTAGTTTTTTTCTCAGGGCATCGGCTTGATCTTTAGTATGAAACAACAGAGGCGAACCACGCTCTGTCCAAACAGTACTGTATGCTTTAGCAGAGCGTTTAGGGCGGATATTTAAAATGACAAAATTGAGAATCATCCACCATAATAAACGTGGGATCTCAACGACTCGAGGATCTGATAAAAACTCTCTCAGATACCTTTTTAAATCACCTTTTTTTGGGGCGTCTGGCGTTCCTAGATTGGTGATTAGAATACCAATCTTATCATGTTGCTTGTGGGAAAAATTTGGGTTGCCTTGGTATTTCATTTATAAACTCTACATCATTACTATAAAATATAATGGTGTAGTTTACCCAGTATAGCTAGAATAAACATCATTTTTTGTGCCGGTAAAATATGTTTTATCTCATATTGACACTATTCATTTATTTTCCAATCTAAGAATAAGCAAGAGTC
>DPHE01000019.1:0-661 GCA_003521815.1 Colwellia sp. | reverse complement strand
CTTAATGGTGTAACAGTTCCGCATTCGTTGGATATTGTTCGAGTAACTCGACAAGTTTCCTAGCACCTTCAACCGGTTTAAGACTGGTAAGAGCCCTTCGCACCGCTCTGACATTTTCAATATCCTTCGAATTTAAAATAAGTTCCTCACGGCGTGTACTACTTTTAGCAATATCCAACGCGGGATAAATTTGCTGATTTGCGGCCTCTCGTGATAACACGATATCCATATTACCTGTCCCTTTGAACTCCTCAAATATCACTTGATCCATCCGACTTCCAGTATCAACGAGTATGGTCGCCAGAATGGTAATAGACCCTCCGTTCTCAATTTTTCTGGCGGCGCCGAACAGTTTTCGAGGTATTTCCATCGCGTTAGCATCAATACCACCTGACAGGGTACGACCACTGCTTTTTCGATGAGCATTATGTACTCGTGTGAGCCTTGTCAGAGAATCAATAACAATCATGACATTGTGACCTTCGCCCGCTTCTTGGCGAGCGATATTAAGAAGATTATTGGCTACACGAACATGTTGGTCATAGTTTTCATCCGTAGACGAGGCATGGACTTGTGCGGGTACACTGCGCTTAAAGTCGGTCACTTCTTCTGGACGCTCATCAATAAGTAATGCATAAAGCTTTATCTCTGGATAAGCTTT
>DPHE01000065.1:4763-12876 GCA_003521815.1 Colwellia sp. | reverse complement strand
AAAAAATCATCCCGCTCGAGGAATTTTCAGGGTTTGTCCAATGCGTAACGTATTAGATTTCAATTTATTTACCAATTTCAATTTCGTCATTGAAACATTATAGCGATGTGCTAGCACCGATAAAGAATCACCACTACGTACTTGATGACTTTTATAACCAACGGCGGCAAAATACCTGCCCGTCAATGGGTGCGCCATAAAATAATTACGAATACCATAGTGAATGGCTTTTGCTAATGAGTGCTGATGTTTTGACCAGGTTAGGTTTTTCTCTTCTTTGTGATTAGAAATAAAGCCTGTTTCGACTAATATTGATGGAATATCTGACGATTTCAATATGGCAAAATTACCATTTTGAGGCGTTCTTTTATGCATATGAGTGACTTTTTTTAACTGGGATATCACTTTATTTGCTACTCCAAAGCTAACGCCTAAAGAATGCTCTTTACTCATATCAGCCAAGGCCAAAGCTAAATGACTGTCTGACGTGTTTTTTATAACGCCACCACCACCACCTAATAATTCTGATTTTTTTTCCCTCTTTAATAACCATCGAGCGAGTTCAGATTCAGCACGTTTTTGTGTTACAACCCAAACAGAAGCACCGTTAGGCCCTGAAGTACGAAAAGCATCCGCATGAATTGAGACTAAAAAATCAACATGGTTTTTTCTTGCTAAACTAGTGCGACGATTTAAATCGACATAATAATCGCCAGAACGGATCATAACCGCTTTCATACCTTTTTCTTTATTGATTAAGGTTTGTAGCTTTTTAGCTATTGCTAAGGTCACTCTTTTCTCATAAGTGCCTTTAGCACCAATAGAACCAGGGTCTTCACCACCGTGACCCGCATCAATTCCAATAATAATATCACCTAGGCTGACTTTAGGTTTAGAGGTTATGTTGACAGTGTGATCTTTATCATATAAATCAATAACCAAACGATCACCATATTGCCCTGCCGGCGCTAAAGGAAAAACGGTTAGTTGGTAAGATTTTGTCAACTCTAACACTAAGCGAGTGCTCGATTTTGATTTGGCGTTACTGGTTCGAAATAGTTTAATACGAGGATCGTGACTCGCTAATTTTTTCAGGGCAACCGTATTTTTAGTATGACTAAAGTCAATCACTAAACGGTTAGGCTTACTTAAGCTAAAATATTTATAAGTAGGTTTACTTTTAAGATCAAAAACAAGGCGAGTATTTTCTGGTGCCGGCCAAACACGAATACCTTCAATACTATTTAATGACGAAGCATTATTGGCGGCAACATTATTTACTGTCAATGATGCCACAACCATTATTAGCCAAAGCAATCCTGTAGACAATAGTGATAACACCCGCATATTATACCTTTACTTGTAATCTTTGAAGATTCTAACGTTATTTTTTAAGCTGTGAGTAGCGCTGTAAAACAGCTTCACCACGCGCAGAAGCTGCACATAATGCCACCGTGCGCTGTTCATCTTGATAATCAAGTTCAATGACTATATCAGCTTTAGCCAAAATTCCTGCACCTTTTTCAGGCCATTCAATAAAGCAACAACAGTTTTCAGCAAAATAATCACGAATCCCCATATACTCCAATTCTTCAGGATCCCCTAAGCGATATAAATCAAAATGATATACTTGCCAGGGTGGCAACTCATAAGGCTCGACTAACGTATAGGTGGGGCTTTTTACATTACCTTTATACCCCATACCACGGACAAAACCACGGGTTAAGGTAGTTTTCCCAGCACCTAAATCACCATTTAGGTACACAATTAATACCGGCTGCACTTTATCACTCTGCTCAGCTTGAGCTAGTACTACCTTGGCCAAACCATCACCTACCGTGATGGTTGCTCGTTCATCTGCTAAAAAATATTTAAGTTTTTTCATGTGATTCTATTCATTAAATAGGAGGCTATTTTGATTAACTAGCTGTTGTAATGGTACAAATAAATCACTTGCTAACATACCGCGCTGCCCCTGTTTGTGCGCCATAATATCACCTGCTGCGCCATGAATATACACAGCTAAACAAGTAGCAACAAAATAGTTTTCGGTTTGTAAAATTAATGCGGCGACAATACCACTTAATACATCACCCATGCCGCCACTAGCCATACCGGCATTACCGGTGCTATTTATTACCACAGTCTCTCCATCAGAAATCAGCGTGCCCGCGCCTTTTAAAATACATATTCCACCATATTTTTTAGCAATAGCTTGCACCGCATCGAAACGATTGGCTTCAATTGTTGCCGTATTACAACCCAATAGCGTTGCCGCTTCTTTTGGATGCGGCGTTAATACCCAATGAGAGCAAAAATAGCTTGTTTTAGCTAGCAACATTAAGCCGTCAGCATCCAGTACTAGATTTCTATTTTTCTTGTCATTGATAAAAGAGGTTATGATCAAATCAAACAGATTTTTTGACCATTCAGTTTGCCCTAACCCTGGTCCTAATAATAAAACTTTTGCTTTGCTCACAGCCAAAGAGTTGGCTAATGTTTTGGCATCAGGAGGTGCTAACATTAATTCTGGTCGGCCATTAAAGACTAGCGCCTGATTATCCTGATGACAACATACCGCAACTAACGCTGCGCCACTTCTAAGCGCAGCTTCACTCGCTAAACGAATAGCGCCTGGCATACCAATACCACCCCCTACAGCTAGGATCTGTCCAATAGTTCCTTTATGACTAGTGTTAAGACGTTTTGTTAAAAAACTGGCGCCATCATATAAAGGGTATTCTTTTTGAAAATAATGATGACAAGTGACTTGCTGCCTAAAAGCATCTCCCAGTAATAAATCAGCCAATATCAATTCACCAACAAAATTGGCTGATTGCCCCGTAAGCAGGCCTTGTTTGTAAACAATAAACGTTACCGTTACCTTAGCCATAACGGCTAAAGTGTTTTCAACAAAACCGGTACTTGCACATAAACCAGACGGAATATCAACACTCAACACATCAGCGGTATTAGCATTTATCTCAACAACTAATTGCTGTATGGGCGAAGTTAACGAGCCATAAAAGCCAATACCAAATAATGCATCAACAATCATATCACCAGAAAATAGAGCTACTTGCTCAATTAAATTTTCAGTCACAATGTCAGTAACTCCCACTGAAATCATATTTTGATAAGCACGTAATGCATCTCCTTTGACCTGTTTAACATCACAGCTCAAAAGCACTGTAACGTGCATATTGGCTAAATGAGCAAGACGAGCAATAACAAAACCATCTCCCCCATTATTGCCTTTGCCACATAATACTAAAATAGATTGAGCGTTAGGCCAATGTTGCTGTAACTGTTCAAAAGATGCGCTTCCAGCTCGCTCCATTAATTGATACAGTGCTAATTGTTGGCTTTTCGCGACACATGATTCATTGTTCAAAACTTGCTTTGCACTATAGGCGCAATGCCAATTATGTTTTGCTAAAGGTAGTTGTGATAAACTCATAGATAATTTTACACCTTTTACATCTTGCACTAATTTGGTTAACTTTTTCAAAAATGACAAATACTACGACTAATAATCCTGCTATCAACTATCCTGCATTGGTAGAAAAAATCAAGTATTGGGGAAAAGAATTAGGCTTTTCTCAATTAGGAATTACCAATATAGATTTATCAAAGCATGAACAAGCGCTTGAACAATGGTTAGCGAACAATTATCACGGTAATATGGATTACATGGCACGGCACGGTTTAATGCGTGCTCGCCCTGCCGAATTAGAGTTAGGCACTATCAGAGCTATTAGTGTGCGGTTAGATTACCTACCAACCGAAGCGAAATGTGCGCAAATATTAAAATCAAAAGATCACGCTTATATCAGTCGTTATGCATTAGGTCGTGATTATCATAAATTAATGCGTAAACGTTTGCAGCAGTTAGGAAAAAAAATAACCGCCTACTTTAAAGATCTTCAAGGGGAAGACTTTAATTTTCGCCCTTTTGTCGATTCTGCGCCTATTTTAGAAAGACCGTTAGCCGAAAAAGCAGGTTTAGGCTGGGTAGGAAAACACAGTTTATTACTCAATAAAGAGGCTGGCTCTTGGTTCTTTCTAGGTGAGTTACTCGTCGATATTCCTTTACCTGTAAGCGTCGTTGATATTAAAAATAACAACACCACAGGCAATGATTGTGGCAGTTGTGTTGCTTGTATTAAAATTTGTCCTACCAAAGCCATTGTTGAACCTTATGTAGTCGATGCCCGCCGATGTATTTCATATTTTACCATAGAATCACCTGATCCCATTCCGTTAGAGCTTAGACCTTTAATGGGTAATAGAATATATGGCTGTGATGATTGTCAGCTAATTTGTCCGTGGAATAAATATGCCAAGTTAAGTTTAGAAAATGATTTTCAAGCGAGACATCACCTCGATGAAATAACACTGCTGGAATTATTTTCTTGGAGTGAAGACTACTTTTTAGACACCTTACAAGGCTCCCCCATTCGCAGAATTGGTTTTCAAAGCTGGCAACGCAATATTGCTGTGGCATTGGGTAATGCTTCTTTTGATACTAATATTGTTGCAGTACTAGAGCAAAGATTAACAACCGCATCAGCGATGGTTGCTGAACATATCCAGTGGGCGCTATCCCAACAAAACCAACAGAAATTAAACGATCACAACAATGCCAATACAAGACTTAATGCCAGGTTAATTCGCTCTATTGAGAAGGGACTTCCCAGAGATGCTTAATATTGCCTTTTATCATCAATATCTAAGCCCTTCAATATGCTAGATACTTTCCGCATAGTTATCAATAGCGGTCAATGCTGCTCGAGTCTCTTTAACTAAAACATTCATTTCCTTTACGCTATTCGGCAAGTCATTACCACAGAGTAATGTTAACCATTGAGAACATAATTGCGCTAGCTCTACAGCGACTAAAATTTTAGCATTGAATTGCAAATCAATAATTACTTCTTTCGCTTTATCTAAATCTTTTGCTTTTATGGCATCAATCAACGTATCCAGTTGCTGATGATTACCTTGCGTATAATCATCTAACATGAATAATGCTAATTCGATAGAGCCTTGATAATGCAAGAATTGGCCGAAATCAAAAACGGCTTCTTTGTTATCCTTAGCAGGGGGGCCGATGAGTGGAGGGTTGGTCGTTTGAGTATACACAAGCAATGCTTGCGCTTGCTCATTATGAGCGGGCTTAGCCAGACTTTGCACTTGCGGCATGACTTCCAGAGTTTTGGCTCCGTTAGCATGCACATCACCACTATTTTCAGCAGGTATGTTTTTGTCTATTAATAACTCACTCTGCTGTGCTGCTACTTTTATTTGTTCTCGTAAGAACCAAAGTAAATAACAAAGAAATAATAAAGATAAAATAATCGCCAGCAATAGCGTTATCGACAGGGCTTCTTGAGTGACATTAACATTAAATTTATCGTTGATTTTAATTAGCCAATCATTAAGCACACCTGAAACATGAATGGCTTGTTTTTCTTGTGGTTCAGCTAATAGTTTTATTAATTGATTATTTTGTATCGTCAAATCGAATTGGTAATTTTGTATCAAGCGAATGTAACTGTGCCACTTTACTAGCGCCATTTTCTCCGTTAATACAATAGCTTCAAAGGTTCTTATTTGCTGGTCAAAATCAACCATCGCTTTTGTTTTATCATCTATTTTTAAGGCGCTACGTTGAGTAATGATTTGTCCTACGCCTAAGCGTAGCAAATCAAAGTTTTCGATGTTTGTATGAATTGTTAGTTGCTCAAAACGGGTTAAGACTTCTGCTAATAAACTTTTTAATTGTTGTAAATGATGTAATTTACTAATAGCGCTAACATAGGCATTAGCTCGGCTTAACGTAAGTTTGTCATTTATCTTATCCGCTTGAAGTTGTTTGAAAAGTAACTCTTGTTGGGTTGTCTTTTTATTAATTATCTGCGTGACCGAAAACCACATTAATTGTAATTGAATAATACTACTTTGCTTTAACTGTTCATTACGCTCATTTGTTTGCTGAATACGCACAACAATATCATTAGCCGATTTATTCGCATTTAACCATTGTTGATATAAATGTGTATTTGAACTTTTTAGCCGTAATAATTGTCTATTTACCGCAATCAACTCTGTTTGTAATTTAACAAAGTTCATTCCACTGTCAATGAACAATAATTCATTAACAAGATATGCCGCTTTATGTAACGCTTGTAACTGCTCAAACTGTTGCTTTAAGGGGATTAGCTCACCCTCAATCAAAAATCGACTACGCTCGCTTTGCTGGTAAAACAACGTAGATATTAATGTTAAAACAACAATAAAGGTGAGTAATAGTGTAACTAACTTTGTAGACAACTGTCTATATAATGCCTTTGCTATTAAAGGCTGTGTTTGCCATTCTTCTTGTTCTGCTGGCTTTTTTTCAGCCCCGTTGTCAGTATTGCTCATAGCTATTATGCTTTTTTTAAATCCCTTTATCGCTTTAGTTTAGACCAAACTTTCAGTAAAATAATAGCATATCAAATGTTAATTAACGTTTTTTACTCACCCAAGCCCATTCCATCTGACATATAATAGGCATTTGGCCCGAATCATCAGTGATAGTAACGGGCACAGTCATATCGCCTTTTTTCTGCCCCTTAATCATATTTATTTGATCTGTAGTTAAATTTGCCACCGCTTTTAAACTTCCTTGCATTCTGCGTTGATAGTCTACTGTCATTGATTTTAATAATGGCAGCCTATCATCGGGTACGTTCATACTAAACACTATGCCAGTAGCCGATTCAGCTAATACTGCCGCCGCAATAGCATGAATACCTCCAATATGATTTTGTACTGATTTTTTGTTTTTTAAAGACAATATGGTTTGCTGGCCGGTTACCTTTTCAATTTTAACGCCTGTGGTTCCCGCAAATCTCACCTTGGTATTGAAAAAGGTTGTTAATAAAAATGACTGCATGAATTTTGGTGCTTTATTTACTTTACTAACAAATGAACTAAAACGGTTTGCCATGCTTACTAACCTGAAGAGTGATTGATGGCGTTATTGTTAACCAAGCTGGTCAGACCTACAAGTTTTATTGTTAATGATGTCAATATTTAGACCATTTCAAAAAATCACTTAGTAAGATTGATTGGTATTATCGCCTGATATCAATTGTTCAAGACTATCTATTAATATGCTTCATTGATAATCAATTATTTAAAGCCTGATAAATCTCTTTTAGCCCAAGTAGACTGCTGTTGCTTGGTGTATTCATTGCGATAATTCACTAACCTGTCATCAATAACTTTATATAAATAGGTTCTTGATTGATTTACCAACAGCTTAAAAAAGACATAGGCACTACCACTTCCTTCAAAAGTAAGTTTTACTTGTAATGGAACACCATTTTTTTCGATGATGACCTTATACTTTCCTTTAAAATCATTAACATAAGACCGAACATCCTTATCACTAATAATAGCATCTAAAGGTAAGTTAAAATGTAAAACACGGGCATTTTTGTCTTTATGTATAATTACTTCTTCTTTTAAAAACTGTGCTTTGTTAAGGCGTTATTAAGATCCATTAAGCCGTCAGCCTCAGCATAACTAGTGTAAGAATAGTAGCTAAGTAATGGTATTGTAAAAAAATAGGTAATATTGCAAGTAATGGACATTCGAATTTAATCTTTTGGTTTAGTCTCTAATGGGGATAAATCGAGGTTATCATGTGGCTGTTTTTAATGTCAGCTATTAAAGGTTAGCAAATGTGAATGTCTGTTGGATATCTAGGATTATAGATAATTAAAGTGCATCATCCACTTCGATTTTGAGGATGATTAAGCCGCTTACCAAGTAAACTTTAAGCGGCTTAATGCTTTATTGTCTTTTAGTAGTGTATAGGACCATTTTCATCATCACTACTTATTGAGTTAATCTAGCTCTTAAAAAAATGCTTTTGGTAAACTTTCAATTCCGCAATAGATTCACGAATATCGTCTAGGGCTAAATGCGCTCCTGTTTTAACAACTTTATCTAATACTTCTGGCTTCCACCGGCGCGCAAGCTCTTTTACCGTACTGACATCTACATTACGATAATGAAAACAGTCTTCAAACTCAGGCATGTATTTATTAATAAAACG
>DPHE01000065.1:0-4663 GCA_003521815.1 Colwellia sp. | reverse complement strand
TAGGCTCACTTCACTCTCTCGACAACGTTGCGTCAAACCTGATTGACCATGATGTTCAATGCACCACTCGCTCATAGTATCGAGCACTTTATCCGATTGGCTAATAGCAAATACTGGCCCCTCAGCTAAAATATTTAACTGACTATCAGTAACAATAGTGGCAATCTCTAATATCACATCAATCTCAGGCTCTAGCCCCGTCATTTCTAAATCAAGCCAGATTAAATTGGTATCGTTACAGGTCATAAGTGTTCCTTGTACCAAGTTTGTTAAGGTTTAGTCTTGGTATTAATAAATTGCACAAGCAATAGAGCGTAATTATAAGTATAATAGCGAACAAATAACTAGGATTAAATAAAATGATCAATATTATCTGGTCACGACAATAGCAATGGCCAAAAAAAAACTGACGCACGGTCAACAACGTCGTATTAAAGCAAATCATGACAAAAAGTTACATGTTAAAGTAGATAAAACAGATAAAGTACAATGGCAAGATGATGACTTAGGCATGTCGCAAAATGGCATTATTATTAGTCGCTTTGGTCAACATGCTGATGTTGAAGGTGCTGATAGTATCGTTTATCGCTGTAATTTACGTCGCTCTATTCGCTCATTAGTGTGTGGTGACAAAGTACTTTGGCGCTTAGGTAAAGAAACGATGCACAGTATTCGCGGTATTATTGAAGCGGTACACGATCGAGATACCGTACTAAGCCGCCCTGATGTATATGATGGGGTAAAACCGATTGCCGCTAATATTAGCCAAATATTAATAGTGTCTTCATTACTGCCCGCTTTTAATAGTGACATAATCGACCGCTACTTAGTTGCCGCAGAACAAACCGGTATTACGCCTATTATCGTGTTAAATAAAACCGATTTATTGAGCGAACTAAGCCAAGCCGAACAAGATGAGATTGAACAGCAATTACAAATTTATCGTGATATTGGCTACCAAGTACTTCATGCCAGCAGCAAAACAAATGCGGGCATTGGCGGAATCAAAGCCCAGTTAAATCAACAGATCAGTATTTTTGTTGGTCAATCCGGTGTCGGAAAATCAACCCTAGTCAACGCGTTAATGCCTGAGCTAGGCGTAATCACTAAAGAAGTATCACAAAATTCTGGTTTAGGACAGCATACTACCACCGTTGCTAGACTATATCATTTTGACGATGGTGGTGATTTAATAGACTCACCCGGCATTCGAGAATTTGGTTTGTGGCACTTAACGCCTGAACAAGTTTTTAATGGCTTTAAAGAGTTTGAAGAATTTATGGGCCTATGCAAATTTAGAGATTGTAAACACGTCAGCGATCCTGGTTGCGCATTAACCGGTGCTAATGAACAACAAATTAACCCTAAGCGACTAGCAAGCTTTCAACGAATTTTAGCTAGTTTAGGTGACAACAACTTAACTTCACGATTTAACGACTAATCGATTGATAAATTAAAGGAAATAAAGTGTCTTCAGAAAACTTATCGTCAAACCCATTACCTACAAAAAACACAATCGGTGAGCAAGTTAAAATAGCGCTACAATATGTGATGCCAAAGCATGCAATTTCACGTTTAGTGGGTAAACTAGCGGCGGCTAAAATGGGTTGGCTAACCACTAAATTGATTGATGTCTTTATCAACGCTTATGGTATTAACATGAGCGAAGCTAAACTTAAGAAGGCCAGTAACTTTGATACTTTTAACGATTTTTTTACGCGTGAATTAGAGCCCGGTGCCCGCACAATTGATCCCGATAGCAATACATTATGCTATCCTGTAGATGGCGCAATTTCACAACAAGGAGATATTGTTGAAGGTAAATTGATTCAAGCAAAAGGCTTTAATTATAGCCTAACGTCTTTATTAGGAGGCGATTCGAAATCTGCTGAACCTTTTCAAAAAGGTAAGTTTTCTTGCATCTATTTAGCGCCAAAAGATTACCATAGAATTCATATGCCAATGGCCGCGACATTACGTGAAATGATTTATGTACCCGGTGAGTTATTTTCAGTTAACCCGTTAACTGCCAACAATGTTCCTGATTTATTTGCTCGTAACGAACGGGTAGTAACCATTTTTGATACCGAGCATGGCGCGCTAGCCATGGTGCTTGTTGGTGCAACCATTGTCGCCAGTATTGAAACCTCATGGGTAGGCACTATTACCCCGCCAGCAGGTAGTGATATTTTCAGATGGCAATATCCAGAGAAGGGTGTTGATGCGATCACTTTTGAAAAAGGTGAAGAAATGGGGCGATTTAAATTAGGCTCTACCGTTGTAAGTACTTTTGCACCTAATATGGTTGAATTTCCACCTGAAGCGGGCCCACAAACTGTGACTCGTTTAGGTGAGTTATACGCAAATTTAATATCTGACAATAATGTAAAATAAAAATGAAAAGTTGCTCGTTAATTCAACACAGGATAGGATGAGTATACAGTTATTACGACTAGATTCGTAATTTAAAGCTTATTGACTATAAAGCCAAGTTATTAACATTACATGAAAGGACAAAAAATATGGCGACCGATAAATCAGCCGTGAAGCCAACAAAGCCAACCGAAGCGGAGCTAACTTTACTCAATATCCTTTGGCAGATGGGCCCAGCTACCGTTAGACAGATACATGATCATGTTAGCGCAACACAAAAAACGGGTTACACTACTGTATTAAAGATATTACAAATAATGCATGAAAAGGCCCTGGTTATTCGCGACGAGACTAATCGTGCTCATGTCTACGCCGCGGCTAATAGTGAGATGCATACCCAATCATCTTTGATTAAAGATTTGATCAGTAAAGCTTTTGGTGGATCAACATCTAAATTAGTTATGCGCGCTATTGATGAGTCAACTTCTGCTGAAGAAATTGATGATATTCGTCAATTACTTAATTCTTTAGAAAAAGAATTTTAAAATAACCCATGTTAACCCTTTTATCTACTAGCCCATTTTTAACCAGTTTATCACTGACTTTGTTGCATTTTATATGGCAAGGCTTATTAGTGGCTGCGGTATTAAAGTCAGCATTACTGATTTTCAACAATAATAAGCCTCAACTACGCTATGCGTTGTCAGCTTTGGCGATGTCCGTTAACTTGTTATTACCGATAGTTACTTTTGCTATTATTTATCAAACTGAAAATTTATCCACAAATACATTCGCTAACTCATTAGCCTTAAGTCAATTCATAGAAGAATTAAGACAACCTGATGTCTTTTTTAGTTACAACGAGTTCGCCTCATTACTGCCTTCATTATTACCTTATATTGCAATTTTATGGTTAACAACAATTACACTGCTAGCAGGAAAGTTATCATTAGAAATTTATAATGTGAATAACTTATCACAACAAAACACTATTGCACCAAGTCAAAAATTACAAACTCGCTTCAACGAGTTAGCCAAAAAAATCAATTTAACTATCACACCTCGCTTATTACTTTCATTAAAAGTTGAGGTGCCTATGGCGATTGGCTGGCTTAAACCTGTCGTTTTATTACCTGCTAGTATGCTGAGTGGCTTGAGTACTTCACAATTAGAAATGCTGCTACTACATGAATTAGCCCATATTCGCCGCCATGATTACTTAGTTAACTTTTTTCAGACACTAGTGGAATTATTACTGTTCTTCCACCCAGCCGTTCACTGGGTATCTAAAAAAATGCGCAATGAACGTGAATATTGCAGCGACGATATTGCCGTGCAACATTGTGGTGATGCCATTGCCTATGCTCATACTTTAGCTGATACCGCTTCTTTATGTACTGAAACTCATCATCATACGATTCCTGATCTAGCAATGGCCGCATCTGGGGGTGATTTAAAGCAACGAGTTATTCGTTTAGTTGATCATCACTGTGCGCCCAAAAACAACATCAGTAAGTGGTTTGCTAGTATAATTATCGTCTTTTCAGTATTACTTTTATCAAGTAAACAGCTATTGACTATGCCATTACTTGATATTTGGTATAATAAAAAGCCATGGCAACATTCAAATAATACGACAAAAACACAAAATCAAATTATCAATGCAGACAATGCAATACCTAATGGCTCTATTGCTCAACAGTTATTGAATCCCCAAGAAGACAAGTCAAATATAGTGCGTACTATCGACTTAAAGACAAGCTCGATATCACCCGATTTTTTAACCAAAAAGCAACAGAACAATAGCCAACCCCTTACAAAAGAACGATCAATTATCCCGTTAGAAGACTCCCCCTTAACAACAAATCGATTTAATAACCTTAGTAAAGAACTGGCCAACTCTGAAGCTTTAAAAGTTGAGCAAACATTTGAACCCACGCTTTCTCAGAAAAAATCATCATTAGTCGCTAAATCATACCAACAAGAAGTTTCTACATTAGCGATTGTATCTGCAACCAAAACAGCAAAAGCTGAACAAATAACAACTATACGCAAAAGCTCACATTCTGTCCTATTAGCTAGTTCATCAAGCGATAATAACAAAAACAACCAGTTAACCAACACCGAAAATAAAACAAATTTAAAGTCAAATTTTGTTGATCATATCTCAAGGCAAAAGGAAGAGTGGGTCCAGCCTATTATCATCGCAAATAAGTCAATTGTCCCCATAACACCGGTTTGGCAAAGCGCAGAACAAGTAAAATCAGTTGATCCTATTTACCCTACTACG
>DPHE01000003.1:18931-39608 GCA_003521815.1 Colwellia sp. | reverse complement strand
AGAGATTCATTGGTGCGTATTTCAGTTGGCATCGAAGATATTGAAGATATTTTAGCAGATTTGGCACATGGTTTAGAACAAAGTCAAAAGGCATAATGACAAGTGACAAAAGATGCTCGTTATATTGCAGTGCTTGTTAAGTAACAAAGCAATGATAAGAAGGGTGTAAATGAAAAGCTCTCTAGTTAACACTAAAGTCAAACCGAAACTTTGGCATTGTTATAATACCCGTTCATTACGAGTGTTATGGGCTTTAGAAGAGTTAGGGATCGAATATGATGTGGAAACTATGGCCTTTCCACCTCGTTATAGTGTTGAAAAATATAAAGAGTTAAATAGCTTAGGTACAGTGCCATTTTTTGTCGATGGAGTAAATAGTGAAACACAGATGACTGAGTCGGTGGCAATTTGCCATTATCTAGGCGAAAAATATTTAAGTGAAAAAAACTTGATACTTTCAGTAGCGGATAGTGGGTACGGAGATTATTTGAACTGGCTTTATCATAGTGATGCCACCTTAACGTTCCCACAAACCTTAGTGTTAAGGTATCGTGCTTTTGCTGCGAAAGATTGCACTCAGGGGGAAACTGCGGATGATTATGACGCTTGGTTTTCTGCGCGGTTAACACGTTTAAATGAACACTTAATTCATCATGATTATTTATGTGCTGAGCGATTTACTATCGCTGATATCGCCATTGGATTCTCTTTGCACCTAGCTACGTTGTTGCAATTAGATGGACACTTTAGCCCTCAAATATCAGCTTACCTGTTGCGACTAAAACACAGACCTGCATTTCAACGAGCTCAAGCGATAGGTAAAGAACTCGATCCTTTTCCTCAAAAATAAAATAATGAATTGACTAATTCATTATTTTATTTTGTATTAAGTAAGGCAATAATGTTGGATCATCGCTATTAATAATTTTTCTGTTTTATCAATCTCACTATGGGCTAAAAATTCATTGGGCTGATGTGCTTGGTTAATTGAACCTGGGCCTAATACAATCGTTTGGCATCCTAGTTGTTGAATAAAGGGCGCTTCAGTCGCGTAATTAACCGCGCAACACTTATGGCCACTGATTTCTTCGGCAATGCTGACAAAGCATGCTTTATTGTCTGAATGTTTGGTTTGTTCAAAACTTGGTGAACTAGAATGTAACTCTTTAAAGCTGATACGCCCAGGGTATTTCTCCGCTAACGGTTTTAATGACTCGCTTAACCAATGTAATATTTCGTCATCACTCATGCCGGGTAGTGAACGGAAATCAAGGTCTAACTCACAATGGCCACAAATCCTATTAGCATTATCGCCACCTTTAATCGCCCCCATATTAAGGGTAGGTGCTGGTACATCAAAAGCTTCATTTTTATAGTTTACGTTGAACTGTTTTTGTAGGTTGATAAGTGCGCCGATCACTTCATACATAATTTCAATGGCATTAACGCCTAAACTGGGTTTACTTGAGTGGCCAGATTTTCCTTGCACACTTATGCGGTGCGTCATATGTCCCTTGTGCATCATCACAGGCACTAAATTAGTAGGCTCTCCAATAATGGCAACATCCGGCTTTATTGCTTGGCTTTTAGAGAAAAAGCGTGCACCGGCCATTGTCGTTTCTTCATCAGCGGTGGCTAAAATGTATAATGGTTTTTTAAGCTGTTTAGCATTTAGCCCTTTACAGGCTTGTAAAATAAAAGCGAAAAAGCCTTTCATATCACAGGTGCCTAAGCCATAAAATTTATCATCTTTATTGACGACACCAAGAGGGTCGCTTTGCCAACGGCTTTCATCAAAAGGAACAGTGTCACTATGACCAGCAAGTAACAAACCACCTTCACCACTGCCTAGTTTGGCCAGTAAGTTATATTTATTTTCTCCGCCTTTATGCGCAGTAGGAACTTTTTGAATATCAATGCTAAAGCCTAATTGCTCAAACCAAGTCCCAAGCAATTGAATTACTTTTGAATTACCTTGGTCCCAGCTTGGTTGAGTTGAGCTAATCGAAGGGCAAGCAATCAACTGAGTTAATGATTGGGTAAAATTAGGTAGTTGCGACATAAAAACTATTTCCGGAAAATACTTAAACAAAGGTTAAATAGTTATGCTAAATAGTTGCATAACTACCCATTAACTGGTAGATTACTCTTCCAGTGTAAATAACCTGCTTTCATAAGGCTATTTTTTTCATAAGGCACAGTGTAATGCTAATTGTTCAAAAAATACGACGACGATAGAGAATTTTTTATTATCTCTTGAATGCTTTAGTTATAAGAGGTAGTTTTTCCCTGGTAAAAAGCATATCGTTATTATTTATTTGAATGTTAAGGTATTTGGTTGTGTCAAAAGTTATGAACGTTGCCGTCATCGGCGCAAGTGGTTATGCAGGTGCAGAATTAGTTGGTTTATTATGCCAACACGATAAAGTTTCAATTCAACATTTAGTTGTGTCAGAAAACTCTTCTTCTTGTGGTAAATTATTCAGCGATCTACACGGTCGCTTTAAAGGGGTATGTGATATACCTCTACAGTCTTTCTCTAAAGAGTGGTTTGAAGCTTCTGCCGAATCAATAGATGCTGTTTTCTTTGCTACTCCCCATGAATTTAGTGCTGATTGGGTGCATGCTTTTGTTGAAGCAGGGGTAAAAGTATTTGATCTTTCTGGTGGTTTTAGACTTAAAAAACCAGAAGATTATCCAATGTTTTATGGTTTTGAGCATGCTAATGTAGAGGCACTAACAAGTGCTAAATACGGCCTAGCTGAATGGCATCAAGACGATATTGCTAAGACAAATTTAATTGCTGTTCCAGGTTGTTACCCTACAGCAAGCTTACTTTCTCTTAAACCTATTACTAGTAATCACTTCCATATTGAAAACTCACTTATTGTAGTTAATGGCATTAGTGGTGTCAGCGGTGCTGGTAGAAATGCTTCATTAGCGACTAATTTTAATGAAGTTAGCTTAAAACCTTATAATATTTTACAACATAGGCACCAACCTGAGATTTCTCAAGAAGCGAATGCTCAAGTTATATTTAATCCTCATTTAGCTCCTTATAAAAGAGGCTTGTTGGCAACGGTAACGTTACAACTAAAACCAGGCATTACCGCTAATCAAGTAGCACAAGCATTTGAGCAAGCTTATGGTGATAAACCCTTGGTAAGATTAGTTGATGCTTGGCCAGAAATTGGCAATGTTGCCAATACCCCATTCGCTGATGTACATTGGCAACTTGATGAAGATAAAGAAGTACTTGTAGTGAGTTGTGCTATTGATAATTTATTAAAAGGTGCAGCATCACAGGCTTTACAATGTTTTAATATTTCCCTTGGTTTACCAAGTGAATATAGTTTATTAGCCAATAACTTGTAATATCGCATAAAGTAACACGGAAATTAAGAGAAAAAACATGAATAATCCTAAACCTTTAGTGATAAAGATTGGTGGTGCTATCTTAGAAAAAGAAGAAGCACTTAATAATTTATTATCAGTGATCACCAAACTAAAAACTGATGCCAAAGTTGTGTTAGTACATGGCGGTGGTTGTGTTGTTGATGAAATGCTTACACAGGCCGGTTTTACTACGGTTAAAAAGCATGGTTTGAGAGTAACACCTAAAGAGCAAATAGGCTTAATTAGTGGCGCTCTTGCAGGTACAGTGAACAAATCGATCGTGGCTACGGCAAATAGTATGAACTTGCCTGCTGTAGGATTATCGTTAACCGATGGTGATATGATTCAGTGTAAATTATCACCACAAGATTTAGGGCAAGTAGGTCTTCCTAGTCCCAAAAATAGTGTATTATTAGATGCCTTGTTAAATAGTCATTTTCTGCCGATTATTTCATCTATTGGTGCATTACCCAATGGTGATTTAGTGAATGTGAATGCAGACGACGCAGCTGTTGCTATTTGTCAGTTGTTAAACGCACAATTATTATTATTAACGGATGTTAATGGCGTTAAAGGTGGTGATGGTGAATATTTATCTAGCTTAAATAGTGAGCAAGCAAATACACTAATTGAGCAGGGTGTTATTGCGGGTGGCATGACGGCTAAAGTCAATGCAGCCCTACAAGCGGCGAATCAATTACGACGAAGTATCGCGGTTGCCAGCTGGCAATCACCAGAGCAAATTATGCAATTGCTTGATGGTCAGGGTGTTGGTACGCAAATTCAGCCTGATTAGCATTTTATAGCACTCTCAAATAATATTAT
Source organism: Colwellia sp. (assembly GCA_003521815.1). Classification (GTDB taxonomy): domain Bacteria; phylum Pseudomonadota; class Gammaproteobacteria; order Enterobacterales; family Alteromonadaceae; genus Colwellia. The sequence continues at coordinate 35,387 of DPHE01000003.1, read as the reverse complement.
ATGAGAGTGATAACGTGACAAAATTTTTAAAAGAAGATACTAATGTCGAATCAATTAAAACACTTTTTAGCTGATGAACAGTTGAATAAAGGCCAATTGTTAGCCCTGATTGAGTTAGCAATAAAGATTAAAAGTAACCCTGCAGATTATAATCAAGTGCTAGCGGGCAAGTCAGTGGCGATGATCTTTGAGAAACCCTCACTAAGAACGCATGTTAGTTTCGATATGGGTATTAGTAAGCTCGGTGGTCATGCATTGTATTTAGGGCAACAAAATGGCAAATTAGGCGAACGTGAACGCGTTAGCGATTACGCTAAGAATTTATCCTGTTTTGCCGATGCTATTGTTGCGCGCGTATTTAGCCATGATTCTATTCAAGGTTTAGCTCTACACGGCAGTATACCGGTTATTAATGCGTTATGTGATGTCTATCATCCTTGTCAAGCATTGGCTGATTTTGTTACCTTAGCAGAGCTACTTCCGTCCTTAAATAAAAGCGAATTAAGTGATGTAAAGCTCGCTTATGTAGGCGATGGTAATAATGTGTCTAATTCATTGATGATAATGGCGGCAACGTTAGGTGTGGATTTTACTTTACTGACGCCAGCTGGTTATGAAGCAGAATTAAATATTATAGAGACTGCACAAGCATTGGCGAATAAGTCGGGTGCAAAGTTAATTATCACTACCGATGTTGAAGCGATTGGCATGCAAGATGTTATCTATACAGATACATGGATTTCAATGGGTGATGAAGATGCAAGTAAAAAAGCGAAAATATTAGCGCACTTTGCACCATATCAAGTGAACCACCAATTGATGGCTAAAGCTGATGCAAGTGTCGTGATGCATTGTCAGCCAGCACATTTGGAAGAAGAAATAACCACTGAACTTTTCGATAGCGAAATGGCGGTGGTATTTCAGCAAGCAGAGAATAGAATGTGGGCACAGAACGCCGTTTTAGTTACGCTGTTCAGTGAGTAACTTTTCTTGCTAATTAACGCAATTGACGTTTAAAAAGTACGTATTAACTCTCGTTAATTCTGTACTTTAATTAATTAACTAACTATCTGCGATAAACAGCGATATAATTATACCTATATTTTGCAGTAAAAAATTTAAACAAATTTAGAGAATAAAATCATGAGTATTCAAAAGAAAAAAATCAAAAAAGTCGTATTAGCTTATTCAGGTGGTTTAGATACCTCAGCCATCATTCCATGGTTGAAAGAAAACTATGATGATTGTGAAGTTATCGCTTTTTGTGCTGATGTTGGACAAGGTGAAGAAGAGCTTGTTGGCATTAAAGAAAAAGCAATCGCTTCAGGTGCTTCTGAATGTTACGTTGCAGATCTTAAAGAAGAATACGTTAAAGAATATATTTACCCAATCCTTAAAACCGGTGCGGTTTACGAAGGACAATACCTTTTAGGTACGTCAATGGCACGTCCTATTATTGCAAAAGCGCATATTGAAGTTGCTTTAAAAGTTGGTGCCGATGCGGTATGTCATGGTTGTACAGGTAAAGGTAACGACCAAGTACGTTTTGAAGCTTGTTTTGCTGCGCTTGCGCCTGAGCTTACTGTTATTGCGCCGTGGCGTGAGTGGGATATGGTATCTCGTGAAGATTTATTAGATTATTTAGCTGAACGTGAAATTCCATGTGCTGCTTCACTAACTAAAATTTATAGCCGTGATGCAAACGCATGGCATATTTCTCACGAAGGTGGAGAATTAGAAGACCCATGGTGTGAGCCGTCTAAAGAAGTTTGGACAATGACGGTTGATCCTATGGATGCACCTGATGTACCAGAAAAAGTAGAATTAAGTTTCCTTGAAGGTGAGTTAGTTTCAGTTGATGGTAAAGATTTTTCTCAAAGTGGTGCAGGCGCATATGAAGCCTTAATGTACCTTAATGAAAAAGCAGCAGCACACGGTGTTGGTCGTATCGATATTGTTGAAAACCGTTTAGTAGGTATGAAGTCTCGTGGTTGTTATGAAACTCCGGGTGGCACTGTATTAATGGCTGCTTACAAAGGATTAGAAACACTTATCTTAGATAAAGAGTCTTTAAAATATCGTGAATCTGTAGGTCTTGAATTCTCTCATGTTATTTATGATGGCCGTTGGTTTACACCGTTAGCAAAGGCACAATTGGCTTCAGCTGCTTCTTTCGCTGAAAAATTAACGGGTGATGTAGTTGTTAAACTTTACAAAGGTATGGCTCAAGTCATTCAACGTCGTTCGCCAAACAGCTTGTACTCAGAAGAGTTTGCTACTTTTGGTGCTGATGATGTTTACGACCAAAAACATGCCGAAGGTTTTATCCGTTTATTCAGTTTATCTAGCCGTATTACTGCTCTTTCTCAGAAAGACAAGTAACAATAGCTTTACTTATGAGAGCTAGCGTCGCTAGCTCTTTACATTCTAAGTAGTGTTTTCGAAAAAAAATTGGAGTAAATAACTATGGCTTTATGGGGCGGACGCTTTAAAGGGCAACCTAGTTTACAGTTTAAAAAATTCAATGATTCACTGCCTGTTGATTACCGCATGGCAGTACAAGATATTGTCGGTTCTATCGCATGGGCAGGTGCTATTCATTCTGTTGGGATAATTGACGATAATGAGTTAACAGAGCTTACCGCGGCACTTAATGAATTGAAAGTTTCTGTTGAAGAAAATCCACAGCAAATTTTAGGCTCAGATGCCGAAGATATTCATAGTTGGGTTGAAATTGCACTCATTGATAAAACAGGTGATTTAGGTAAAAAACTCCATACTGGCCGTAGTCGTAATGACCAAGTGGCTACAGATTTAAAGCTTTGGTGTAAAGAAACGGGCGGCGAATTATTGTTTGCCTTAGTCAATTTACAACAAGCTATGATGAACTTGGCTGAGCGTGAAAAAGATACGGTATTACCGGGATATACTCACTTACAGCGCGCACAGCCAGTAACGTTTGGTCATTGGTGTTTAGCCTATGTTGAAATGTTTAACCGTGATATTGGTCGTTTAAAAGACGCGCTTTATCGTTTAGATGTTTCGCCATTAGGCTCAGGCGCTCTAGCAGGTACTGCGTACCCAATTGATCGTAATAAATTAGCGCATAATTTAGGCTTTAGAACAGCTACACTAAATAGTTTAGATGCAGTATCTGACAGAGACCATGTGATTGAATTACTTGCTTCAGCCAGTATTTCAATGATGCATTTATCACGTTTTGCAGAAGATTTGATTTTTTACAACTCGGGTGAAGCAGGTTTTGTTGAAATGAGCGACTTAGTTAGCTCTGGTTCATCATTAATGCCACAAAAGAAAAATCCTGATGCATGTGAGTTAATTCGTGGTAAAGCTGGCCGTGTTTTTGGTTCGTTAACAGGTATGTTAACCACTATGAAAGCACTTGCACTTGCGTATAACAAAGACATGCAAGAAGATAAAGAAGGTCTTTTTGATGCCCTTGATACATGGCAAGAATGTATGGAAATGGCGGTTTTAGTTGCTGATGGTTTAAAAGTAAATCGTTCACGGACATTAGCGGCAGCACAGCAAGGCTATGCTAACGCTACCGAGTTAGCTGATTACCTAGTGAGTAAAGATATCCCATTCCGTGAAGCACATCACATTGTTGGTGAAGTGGTACTTGCTGCAATTGACAAGGGTGTTCCGTTAGAAGATTTAACCCTTACTCAATTACAAGAATACAGTAAGCAAATTGGCCAAGATGTTTATCAGCACTTATCTATTGAGTCTACACTTGATAAGCGTGAAGCACTTGGTGGTACATCACGTGGTCAGGTTGAACAAGCGTTAGCAAATATACAGTCGGGCGATGGTGAAATTCTTAATGAAAATGTTGTTGGAGCTCCAGGTAAGCAACAAATTAAAGGTGCATTAAAACAAGTAAAACAACGTTTAAATGCACAAAAAGCAGCAGCGATGTCAGTACGTAGAGCAAGAATGTCAGACGTTGACAGTATATTTTCTTTAACGACGTTTTGGGCTGAAAAAGGTGAAATATTACCACGTACCCGTGACAATATTATTCATGATATTCAAAACTTTGTAGTTGCAGAAATGGAAGGGAAAGTGGTCGGTTCTGCTTCGTTATATATCTATCAAACGGGGCTTGCTGAAATTCGTTCAGTCGTCATTGACGAAAATGCTCAAAAACAAGGTCAGGGTGAAGCACTGGTTCAATATCTACTTGAATTTGCTCATCAGATGGAACTACAACAAATTATTGTATTAACTTATATTCCGCAATATTTTACTCAATTAGGCTTTAATTTAATTGATAAAAGTTCTCTTGCTGAAAATATTATTGAGGACAGCGAACCAAGCCCTCATAAAGATCCAGCAGATGAAGTGGCAATGGAATATATTGTTGGCTGCTCTGACAGTGCAAAGTAAAAGAAATAGAGATCATGGATAATAATAAAAATAATGTGAAATGGTTTAGAAGTGCTGCGCCTTATATCAATGCGCATCGTGGTAAAACTGTGGTATTAATGTTTGGCGGAGAAGCGGTTTCACACGCGAATTTTGCCAATATTATTCATGATATTTCATTATTACGCAGTTTGGGTGTTAAGTTAGTGGTTGTGCATGGCGCTCGACCACAAATTGCAGAACGCATGATACAGCGTAATATTAAACAAGTAATTGAGAATAATATTCGCGTTACCGACGCTGATACGCTAGTTGCGGTAAAAGATGCTACAGGCTCTTTACGTTTACATATTGAAGCTTTATTAAGTACAGGGTTAGTTAATTCACCTATGCACGGCTCACAAATTCGTGTGAGTACGGGTAACTTTGTTATTGCCAAGCCTATGGGTGTTCGTGATGGTATAGATTACAAATATACGGGTAGTGTTCGCAGGATTGATTCAGACGGCATTAACATGCAACTTGATTACGGTTCAATTGTTTTACTATCACCTATTGGTTACTCCCCTACTGGTGAAGTTTTTAATCTTGCTTTAGAGGATGTTGCTGCACAAACGGCTATCGCTTTAAAAGCGGATAAATTAATCACCTTAACCGAGGATGATGGTTTATTGGCTAAGACTGGCGAATTGATCAGAAGTTGTAGTGTTCGCACAGTTAAAACATTGTTAGATGAAAAAGATTGCCATGTGCGTCAGTTATTACTTCGTGCAATAATTCAATGTGGTGAAAATGGTGTTGAACGTTGTCATTGTGTCAGTTATCAAAGTGACACGGCATTATTGCAAGAACTGTTTACTCGTGATGGTGCTGGTACTTTGATAGCTAAAGATCATAAAGAGCAAGTCGCCATAGCAACAATTGACGATGTTGGCGGTATTTTGGAACTGTTAGCCCCTCTTGAGGATGAAGGTGTTTTAGTTAAACGCTCACGTGAATTACTTGAAGTAGAAATCGATAAGTTCATAGTGATAAAAAAAGAAGACGTTATTATTGCTTGCGCCGCTTTATACCCCTATTCAGATGCAAAAATGGGCGAGGTAGCCTGTGTTGCTATTCATCCTGATTACCGTAAAGGTGATCGCGGAGGACGCTTAATGACAGCGTTAGAAAATACAGCTAAGCAACAACAAATTTCCTCTATTTTTGTGTTAACAACGGTTAGTGGTCATTGGTTTCTTGAGCAAGGTTTTATTGAGCAACCGACAAGTAAACTACCTGAAGGTAAGAAAAAGCTGTATAACTTTCAACGAAATTCAAAAGTATTTATTAAAGAAATCTAATTCACAGTTTTTACTGTGAATTATCATTTTTTAAGTTATCTCTTTCCTGGGTATAACAATGAAGAAGTTAAAACAATGCTTCTTCGTTGCTAACACTCTCTTCATTTTGAAATATATCTGCACTGTTGTCTGTACTTATGTATTCGGTAGGCACAGTACCTAATTCAAAATATTCAAATAAACTACTCTTATTGGTTTTAGTGGTCAGCTTACCGGTTGCTTTATCAATACGCACCGAAACTATTTCAGCTGGAGCTTCAAACGTTTCGTTATCGATATCAGTTAATGCTACTTTCATGAAGCTTATCCATGCAGGTTGGGCTGATTTTGCACCAAACTCTTTACCGGTAATTTGATTTTCTCCTAAGTTATTGTTGTACACAGATTTACCTAAATTACGGCTAGGATCATCAAAGCCTATCCATGAGGTTGTCACTAATCGGCGAGTAAAACCTGAAAACCACGCATCCTTGGCTTCGTTAGTTGTACCTGTTTTGCCACTAATATCACGACGATTTAATGATCGAGCTCGCCAGCCAGTGCCTTGCCAACCATTTTCTCCTGACCAATCAGATCCCCAAATAGCACTGTTAAGTGCTTGGGTGATCAAAAATGCATTTTTTTCTGATATAGCTCTAGGGGCTGATATTGGTGGTGAAACTACCTTTTCGTTACTTAATTGGTGTGTTTCGTCTTCATCATTATATACATTGATATCTGCTGCATCTGCTATATTTTTAGTAAGATTAGACACTAATAAACATGGATCACAGGCTAACTCAGGGTTTGCTTGATAGATAATTTTGCCTTCGGCATTTTCAATACGTTCAATTAGGTACGGTTTTATTAAAAAACCTCCATTGGCAAAAGAAGCAAAGCCGGTAACTAGCTCTAACGGCGTTAATGAAGCTGAGCCCAAGGCTAAAGATTCATTACGTGGTAATTCATCAGGTGAAAATCCAAAAGATGAGAGGTGGTTTATAGTCTTATCTATGCCAATTCTTTTTAATAACCTTACGGCAACAACATTCTTTGACTGCGCCAAGGCTAAGCGCATTCTAATCGGTCCAACATAGGTTTCTGGCGAATTTTTTGGGCGCCATACAACACCACTACTTTTATCCCATTGATTAATCGGAGCATCATTAATTATTGAGGCGAGAGTAAAGCCATTTTCTAATGCTGCAGAGTAAATGAAAGGTTTAATATTTGAGCCTACTTGACGCTTAGCTTGGGTGACTCGGTTAAATTGACTTTGTTTGAAGCTAAAACCACCGACGGCAGCTTTAATTGCACCATTATCTGGCGATAAGGAAACAATGGCTGCGCTGGCCATAGGGAATTGGCTTAAGTGGTATTCACCTACAGAGATTTGATTAACTAATATTACATCACCATAACGGAATATTTCACTTGCTACCTTGGGGACAGGGCCTTGTTTTTGGTCGTTTATATAAGGGCGCGCCCAAGCCATACCTGCCCAAGATATCACCGATTCATCATTATTGCGTAAAGTTATATTGACTGACTTTTCATTTACTTGCGTAACAACAGCAGGTACTAACATTTGATAATGAATCACATTGTTAAGTGCTGTTGTAATTTCTTCCGCTGACAAAGGTATTGGCTTGATCGTTAATTGAGTGTTGTCGTTATTTTGTGGGGTAGTAAGGTCGGTAAGTTTTTCATCAGGGCGAAGAGACGCAATAGCACCTCGATAGCCATGACGTTGGTCATATCGTAATAAATTTTTTGTGACAGCAGTATGAGCGGCTTGTTGTAATTTATCCGTGACCGTAGTAAAAACCTTATACCCACTAGTATAAGTTTGCTTTTTTCCATAGCGGCTAAGTACTTCTTGATGAGCCATCTCAGCAATGTAAGGGGCATTTAATTCTATTTTAGCGCCATGTCTCTTGCCAGTAATTGGGGCTACTTTTGCCTGTTGATATTCTTTATCTGTGATATAGCCACTAACTAACATACGTTGCAACACTGTTGTTCTTCGTAACTTTGCTTTTTCTACTGATCGGATAGGATTGTAGGTTGAAGGCGCTTTTGGTAAGCCTGCTAATACCGCTATTTGCGCCAAACTTAGTTGATTAATCTCTTTGCCATAGTAGACCTGCGCAGCGGCACCGAAACCAAAAGATCTATGTCCTAATGGAATTTTATTAACGTAGAGTGTCAATATTTCATCTTTAGTTAATAAATTTTCGATATGAAAAGATAAAAATATTTCTCTGACTTTTCTAAGGTAAGTTTGTTCGCGAGTTAAAAAAAAGTTTCTAGCAACTTGCATGGTGATGGTACTTGCACCACCTCTACTATTCCCTGTTATTTGACCCAAAACAGCGCGTGCCATTCCGATAGGATCAACACCGAAATGAAAATAAAAACGATCATCTTCGGTGGCTAATAAGGCATTTATTAGCTGTTGTGGAATCTCTTTAAATGTTAGTGGCTTTCGTTTCTTCTCACCAAATTGAGAAATTAACGAACCGTCAATACTGTAGATCTTCATGGGAGTTTGCCATTGAACATCCTTTAACGATTCAATATCGGGCAACTCATCACGCAAAGTCAAATATAAAAAAAATGTACCAAAAACAATAATAGATACTAAGGTAAAAGTAAGCTTGAAAAACTTTTTGGCAGGAAACACTACATTCGCTCTATTTGTGAATAAAATGGACTGATTATATTAGTATATCTTGTAAAACCATGTGATATGCGTGTTTTTTTGAAAAATATGTCTAAAATAATTATAACAATATAATTTAATGGGTTGTTATGCTGGATAATCTATGGAGAAAGAAGACGACTATGATGGTCGGGATTGATATAGGATCTCATACCGTTAAGGCCGTTCTACTCAGTCAGGGTAGTGACGGTTATATCATAGAAGACTTCGCAATTGAACCCATGACACGTGGCGCCGTTGTCGATCGTGAAATTCAAGATATTGAAGCGGTTGGTCATGTTCTCGCTAAAATTCGTCAAAAAATATCAATGAAGGCGAAAGAAGCAGTAGCAGCGGTATCAGGTCAAACTGTGATCAGTAAAATAATTTATATGGATGTTGCCCTTAGTGAAGATGAATTAGCTAGCCAGATTGAAATAGAAGCCGATAGTTTAATTCCCTATCCTTTAAATGAAGTAAGCTTAGATTTTGAATTATTAGATGTTAATCAGTCAGATCAAAGCAAAGTGAATGTATTACTGAGTGCCGCACGAACAGAGTCAATTGAAGCAAGAGTTGCTGCATTAGAATTAGGTGGTTTTCATGCGAAAGTTATTGATGTTGAATCTTATGCAGTAAGCAGATCACATGATTTATGTTTATCACAACTTCCTGAAGATGCGGCAAATAAAACGGTAGCCATTGTGGATATTGGCGCAATCATGACACTTTTTACTGCCACCAAAGCAGGAAAGCAGATTTATAGCCGCGATCAAATCTTTGGTGGTGAGCAATACACTCGTTCAATTGTTTCATATTATAACAAATCATTTGAAGAGGCTGAAGAAGCAAAAATTACTCACGACTTACCCCCTAATTACGTGTTTGAAGTTTTAGCTCCTTTTCAGACCATTTTAATACAACAAATACGTCGAGCTATTCAAATGTTTTTGACTTCAAGTGGAGCGGATAAGGTTGATTATTTACTTGTTTCTGGTGGAACGGCTTCAATTGAAGGGTTAGACAAATTACTAACCGATGAATTGGGTATTCATACCATTATTGCGAACCCCTTTAATAATATGGAAAGAGCAAAAATGATAAATGAAGATGAGTTAGCGAAAATAGCTCCGCAATTGATGGTAGCAACAGGGTTAGCTTTAAGGAGTTTTACGCCATGGCATATATAAATCTGCTCCCTTGGCGCGAAGAAGCACTTAAAACTAAGAAAAAAGAATTTTTTATTGTTTTAGCGATTGCAGGGGTCTGTGCTTTTGTTTTAGTTTTATTAGTTAATTTATATTTTCAAGCACGTGTAGATGGGCAGCGGGTACGTAATACCTTTTTGAAAAATGAAATTCAATTATTAGATAGACAAATAGCAGAAATAAAAACCTTAAATGCTAAAAAAACCGCATTACAAAAACGTATTGATATTGTAGAAAAATTACAACGTAGCCGTAACGTTGGAACACAAGTCCTTGATGAAATAGCTAAGATAATTCCTAATGGAATTTATATCACCCAAATTGATAAAAAAGACAATACCATTCAAATTACAGGAAAAAGTGACTCAAATAATCATTTAGCTAATATGATCAGAGCGATTGAATTATCAGATTTATTCACAGACGCCACTCTGGAATCTATTACTTCTGATGATGGGCCGTCTAAGCTTCTAAGTAGCTTTAAAATGCGAGTGAATATTAAAGGGTTGGTAAATGATTCAAATACGGGATTTTTGAATACAGTTCATGGAGGTGGTAAGTGATCCCAGTCAACGTTAAAATATCGTTTTCAGTGAAAGCATTGACGCTTAATGGGGGGGCTTTTGAAATTTGACACATCACAATTTCAAAATTTAGAACTTGAAAGCATTGGTCAATGGCCAGTTGCAGCGAAGTTTGTACTAACTACCTTCTTGTCTTTTGTTATTGCTGGTTTAGGGTATGTTGGTTTAGTTAGTGATAAGATCAAACAACTTGATCAGGTTATTGCTGAAGAAGTTACGTTAAAGCAGTCTTATAAAAGTAAATACCATGTTGCGGCAAATTTAGAATTGTTTAAGGCACAAATGCTAGAAGCAGAAGATATTTTTGCTAACCAATTAAGAAGTTTACCTAACAGCTATGAAACGCCGAGTTTATTAGATGATATTACCTTTATTGGGACTAACAGTGGATTAGATTTTGTTAAGTTAGAATGGCAACCTGAAATAAGCAAAGAGATATACATAGAGTTACCTATTGATATCGAAGTCAATGGCTCTTATCACTCTTTTGGTAACTTTGTCAGTAAAATATCTGGATTGCCTCGTATTGTTACTTTACATGACTTTACAATAGATATTATACCGACAAGTAAATCTATGTTGAATTTAAAGCTTGAAGCTAAAACCTATCGCTATCAAGAGGCTAAAATACAATGAAAAAATTAACTTTTATTGTCTTAGTATTAGTGAGCGGTTGTTATGATGATACGACTGATCTTCGTGCTCACCTTCAACAGATTAGAGCAACAACAACGAACCAAATGGATCCTATTCCAGAAGTACACCCATTTAACCATTATGATTACTCCGCATTTGATTTAAGAAGCCCATTCTCTTTACCAACAGCAGAAGTCATTCAACAAAAAATTCAAAAAAACCTACAGGTTTCTGGATGTTTAAGCCCAGATACTCACCGTCCCAAGCAACCCTTAGAAAAGTTTGCACTGGCTGAGATAACAATGAAAGGCACCATGGGAGAGGAGGGTATGCTTTGGGCTTTGGTTGAAGTTTCTGATTTGAGCCTACATAGGGTTGCCATAGGTGGTTATATGGGGTTATTTAATGGTCATGTAATAGAAGTTAATGCCAAAAGTGTAAAATTAGTTGAACTTAGACCTGATGGTGCAGGTTGTTGGGTAGAACGTGAAACAGTGATTAAAATCGCGCTATCAGAATAAAAAAGGTAAAGGGAAATACCAATGCTATTTACTAAAATGAAAAATTATAAAGTCTTTACCAAAGTGACCCAAATGAGAAAAACTTGGTTAGTTTACTCAACAATACTGATACTTACTATAACCTCTTTAAATCTCAGCGCAGAGCAAGTAAGTGATAGTAAGTTATTAGGTATTTTTTATAATACAATTCAAAATGACCAGATTAAATTAGTTTTTGAATTCTCGACAGAAATGCTCTCCCTACCGGTAGTAAAAACGTCCATGGATTCTGCTTATGTTGAGGTTAGTTTTGCGGCAAATAGTTATGATGATAAGCTTAAAGATACACTGGTTAATCATGCCGGCATCACCAATATTTTTTTAGATAATAGCTCAGGCAGGGTTGTTGCCTTGATTAGTTTAGATAAATTATCAGTGTTTGATGTCGCGTTAAATGGAAAGCAATTCTCTATTACCTTTAATTATGGTCAATCAGCTGACATTGTTGAGGCATTAAGACCCGCAGGTGAACAATTTATTAATCATGTAGAATCACTTGATTTTCGTTTAGGTGAAAATAATTCGGCTGAAATATTAGTCTATTTAAAAGACAGCATGGTTGCTGTTGATGTGAATGATAAATTAGGAAAAGTGAATGTCGAATTTCATAATACAAACATAATTGAAGAGTTACTTTATAAACTTGATGTAACCGATTTTGGTACGATTGTGTCAGGTATTGAAACGTTTAAAGAAGGTCGTAACGCTCGCCTAGTGATTGATGTTGATACGCACTTTACTTTTTTACATCGTCAAAAAGATAATGTATTTATATTAACAGTTAAAGAAAAAACAAAGAAAGCACCAGGTTACTTAAGCGATAGCGAAGACTTTACAGGTCGTATAATCTCACTCAACTTCCAAGATATTCCTGTTCGTACCGTGTTGCAAATTATTGCTGATTATAATGAATTTAACTTGATTACTAGTGATACAGTCACAGGAAATATTACTTTACGCTTAGATGGCGTACCTTGGGATCAAGCACTTGATATTATTTTGAAAGTGAAAGGTCTTGATAAGCGTATGCAAGGTAATATTTTAATGGTCGCACCAAGCAATGAACTGGCTGCTCAAGAAGCTCAAAATTTACAAGCTCAACAGCAGGTCGAAGAGTTAGCGCCATTATATTCTGAATATGTACAAATAAATTATGCTAAAGCCAGTGAGCTCGCTGATTTAATTAAAAATGAAGATACGAGTATTTTATCCTCTCGTGGTAGTGTCTCAGTAGATGAACGCACCAATACCTTATTAATTCGCGATACAGCGAAAATTATTGAAGATATTAAGCGTATGGTTAATATTTTAGATATTGCTGTGCGTCAAGTTATCATTGAAGCGCGTATGGTAACGGTTAAAGATAATATAAATGAAGAATTAGGCATTCGTTGGGGGGTAACAGATACTGATGGTCAATATGCAACTTCGGGCTCTTTAGAGGGTGTAAACTCGGCTAATAGTGCCTCTGTTCCTGGATTATCTGATCGATTGAATGTTAATTTACCTGTAGTAAATCCAGCAGGGGTTTTGGCATTCCAAGTAGCTCGATTAACGGATGGAACCATTTTAGATCTTGAATTAAGTGCCATGGAAAAAGAAAATAAAGGTGAAATAATTGCTAGCCCTCGTATTACCACGGCAAATCAGAAAGAAGCTTACATTGAGCAAGGTGTTGAAATTCCTTATCAAGAAGCGGCTTCAAGTGGGGCAACCGCAACACAATTTAAAAAAGCGGTGCTCAGTTTGACGGTAACGCCACATATAACGCCAGACAATAAAATTATATTAGATTTAGTGGTAACTCAAGATACCGTGTCAGATGTTCAAAGTGGACAAGCTCCTGCCATTGATACTCAACGTATAGGTACTCAAGTACTGGTGAATAATGGTGAAACTATTGTGCTGGGCGGTATTTATCAACAAGCCATTATAAGTACAATATCGAAGGTACCCGTCTTAGGTGATATTCCTTATGTTGGTTGGTTATTTAGAAATAGTAATCAGTTCAATGAAAAAAAAGAATTACTCATTTTTGTAACGCCACGCATAGTAACCGAGCATTTTTAGCACATATTTGTAATTTAATTGTCATTAAGTCAGGTTTTTATCTTACTTAACGACAATGTTACTTGCAATCTTACCCCAACAATTGCGATAATTACGCCCTTGAAATTTCCGAGGGAGACCTCTATAACGTCAGAAGGTATTTAGGCAGTTACTGTGATTTCCCTTTTGATATGATCTGAAACAAACGAGTATTAAGTAAATCTAATGGCAGAAAAACGTAATATCTTCCTGATTGGACCTATGGGCGCAGGAAAAAGCACTATTGGTAGAGAACTTGCTGACAGACTACATCTTGAGTTTTTTGATTCGGATCAAGAGATTGAACGACGTACCGGTGCAGACATTGCTTGGGTTTTCGATCTTGAAGGCGAAGCAGGTTTTCGCAAGAGAGAAGAAGAAGTAATTGAAGACTTGAGTGAAAAACAAGGTATTGTTTTAGCTACAGGTGGTGGTTCTGTGATTAGCGACCAAGTTCGTAATCGCTTATCTGCACGTGGCATCGTTGTCTATCTTGAAACTACAATAGATAAACAAGTAGCCCGTACTCAAAGAGATCGCCGTCGTCCGTTGTTACAAACATCTGAAAAGCCTCGCACTGTATTAGAGAACTTAGCTGTTGAACGTAATCCTTTTTATGAAGAGATTGCCGATGTGATCATTAAAACTGATGATCAAAGTGCTAAAGTTGTGGCGCACAAAATCATTGAGCGTTTAGACTTTTAATTTTATTTATAGTCCTTACAAGTAGTAGATACAAAAATGCCAACACTTCAGCTTGATTTAGGCACCCGTAGTTACCCCATTTATATAGATTCAGGTCTGTTCAATAATCCAGACCTGTTTTCTTCTCATATTAGAAATACGCGCGTTTGTATTGTTACCAATACCATTGTAGCGCCTCTCTATCTTGAAAAAATCAAAGAACAATTATCTAGCTTTGACTTAGATGAAGTTATTTTGCCTGATGGTGAAGCAGAAAAAAGCTTAGCCAATTTTGAGCGCATTATGTCTCACCTATTAGCAAATGAACATGGTCGTGATACGACGTTAATTGCATTAGGTGGTGGGGTTATTGGTGATATTACAGGTTTTGCTGCTGCTTGTTATCAACGCGGTATAGATTTCGTGCAAGTGCCTACCACTGTTTTATCACAAGTAGACTCATCTGTTGGTGGTAAAACAGCAGTCAACCATCCGCTTGGTAAAAACATGATTGGTGCTTTTTATCAACCGAAAGCCGTTATTATTGATATTGATAGCTTAACTACTTTGCCTATTCGAGAGTTTAATGCAGGTATGGCTGAAGTTATTAAATATGGCATTTTAGGTGACTATGACTTTTTTGTTTGGCTAGAGCAAAATATTGACGCAATTAAAGCGGGCGATAAAAAGATACTTTCTCAAATGATTGAGAAATGTTGCCAATGTAAAGCGGATATTGTGGCCACTGATGAAACAGAAGCAGGTGTGCGAGCACTTCTTAATTTAGGTCATACTTTTGGCCATGCAATTGAGGCAGAACAAGGATACGGTAACTGGCTTCATGGTGAAGCTGTTGCTACTGGCATGGTACTTGCTGCTAAGTTAGCAGTAACAATGAGTTTGCTTGAAGTGTCAGATCTTTGTCGAATAGAATCACTTATTAAAGCGTTTGATTTACCTTTAATAGCACCAGAAACAATGGGACTTGATGATTTTATTCGCCATATGCGCCGTGATAAAAAGAATATCGGCGGTAAATTGCGTTTTATTGTCCCTACCGCTATAGGGAAATCAGAAATTCGCGATGATGTGACAGTGGAAATGCTTCAGAAGATTCTATAACTGCTTTGTGCTTTCTAACAGTTAATAGCAAGCATGTATTATCGCATGGGTTAGTATGTAAGCACTATCAACACGCGAATAAATCAGAGTAAAGCCAATGAGCAAGCTGATACTGTGTTGTAGATGATATGTTAGATGTAGCCACTACAGTAATGAGTGTCATCGTTCACATTGATTAGATAGTCCTACGCTTTTATGTGTTTCAAAATTATGAAAATGGATAGTTCATCTATTTATCGCCAGACAATCATGTTAGCTTTAGCTACGAATAATTTATAGGTTTCTTTGTGACTAAAGCTCAACCCCCCGTTGGAATGCGATCGGCCTTGAAATGGGCTGGCGGCAAAAAAAAAGTAGTCCATGAAATTGCTAGCCTATTACCTAAAAGAGGTAAAAAAAGATTAGTGGAGCCTTTCGTGGGTGGTGGCTCTGTTTTCCTTAATTTAGATTTTGAAGAATACCTTTTGGTCGATATGAATCCAGATCTTATTGCCTTATTCAACCTGATTAAAAGCCAACCTACTCAGTTTATTGTCGATGCGGCGAAGTTATTTATTAGCGATAATAATCAGTCAGAAAAGTATTACGCATTCAGACGTCAATTTAATCAATCTACTGATGAATATGAACGCTCCATGTTGTTTTTATATCTAAATAGACATGGTTACAATGGTTTATGTCGATATAATAAAAGTGGTGGCTATAACGTACCTTTTGGACGGTATAAGCATCCGTACTTTCCTCAAAAGGAATTGGAATATTTTTCAGAAAAATCTCAAAAAGCAACGTTTATCCAAGGGGATTTTGAAACTGCGTTCTCCCAACTTCGAGTTGATGATGTCGTTTATTGTGATCCTCCTTATTCACCCATAAATAGAACCTCAAACTTCACCGCTTATGCCGGTAATTCTTTTACTGATGGAGACCAGCAGAGGCTTGTAGATTGTGCAGAGTTAGCAAGAAGTAAAGGCATACCTACATTGATATCAAATCATTATGTAGACTTTACTCGTGAGTTATACAAAGATGCAAGTAAGAAAAGGTTATTTCAGGTGCAACGCTCAATAAGCCAAAAAGGGGAAGGGCGAACAAAGGTGAAAGAAATATTAGCGTTATATAAATAAAGCTAATTATTGATACCCTTAGGTACTAGGTA
>DPHE01000003.1:18064-18769 GCA_003521815.1 Colwellia sp. | reverse complement strand
TAGGTACTAGGTATTACTACAGCTACAATCGCAATTAATACAGCAATAAAAATAAACACCCCAATGATTCCTACAATAATGAAGTGACTCAATTTACCTTGGCTAAAATCTCTTTCCCTGTTCTTATTACTTTGCACACCGAAAAATGCTGCGGCAACACTTTTAACGGTATTAATCAATGATGAATTTTTATAAAGCATTTTTAAGTAACCAATAAGCGAATAAACTAGTGGAAACTATAATGTAATAACTCGACTAATACCAATCAGATTAATTAATGGTTCAAATTTTAATGAGGATAAATCTAGGGGATGTAAATGGGCAGGTTTATTTTCACTAGAAATAAAAAAGTGTTAACCAGTTAGCTTATAACCAATTAACACTTTTCTGTCATATCTTCTTTTGTTAGCTGTTAGCTAGCTAATTCTAAGAATGAGTCTTAGAAAGATGTACCAATGCTAAATACTAAGTTTTCGTCACTTGTATCTATACCTGATATTTCTTTTGAGTTTACTACAACAGCAACACCAACATCAAAACCAGAAACTTCAGTGCCATAACCGGCTTCTATGTAATCACCATCAAAGTCGTCACCCCAAGTACCGTAAGTGGCATAAAAACCTTCATGTTCAACTGTTGCAGATAAGAAGTCATAATCTTGGTCTGCACCACCTTCAACTTCCCACTCACCTACGTTATAAGAAA
>DPHE01000003.1:1996-17808 GCA_003521815.1 Colwellia sp. | reverse complement strand
GTAAAACCAACAGAATAACCTAAGCCGTTATCTAGTTCGTTACCGTAACCGCCATAAACGTCGATCTCTAAACCATCTTGAACATCAGCTGCCCAAGTACCAACATAAAAGCCACTGTTTTCATAATCAACACCGGCGCTAGCAGATGCTGTGTCTGTTTGTACAACACCACGGAATATATATTGTGATACTACGCCAACATTGGCACTTAAACCTTCAATATCAGTAGCAGATGCTGAAGTTGAAATGAATGCAGATGTAGCTAAAAGTGAGGTTAGTGTTATGCTCAATAGTGATTTTTTCATGTTAACTCTCTTAATTATAAAATTGTGAATCTATCTAGTATTAAGCAAAGATGATGCCTGAATGTTCATGGTTCATTGGATTTAATAAATTACACTTATTAAACAAGTAGTTAATATTTAAATTTGATTATAATGGAAAAATTATTCTAGATGGGTTTAGTTGGTTTGCATCAATATGGTGCGGTTAACTTTCTCTTGGGCAAATTAGGTGCGCTTTTTATATACTATCGTGAAACTCGCATTTAGTAATAGCTTGGGTATAATGGCGATAACTTTTTTTAGGGCTCTATTATTATGTCTTCTTTTTTAATTGCACCTTCTATTTTATCTGCGGATTTTGCTCGTTTGGGTGATGATGTTGCCAAGGTTTTAGCTGCTGGCGCAGATGTTGTTCACTTTGATGTTATGGATAATCATTTTGTCCCTAATTTAACTTTTGGTCCTATGATCTGTCAGTCATTACGTGATTACGGTATAACGGCGCCAATAGATGTACATTTAATGGTAAAACCTGTCGATAGCTTAATTCCTCAGTTTGCTAAAGCGGGTGCTGATATTATTACTTTTCATCCAGAAGGCAGTGATCATGTTGACCGAACTTTACAGTTAATAAAAGATCACGGCTGTAAAGCGGGATTAGTCTTGAACCCAGCAACACCTTTGCAGTGTCTCGACTTTGTGATGGACAAGCTTGATGTCATATTATTGATGTCAGTAAACCCTGGCTTTGGTGGGCAATCTTTTATTCCAACAACCTTAGATAAATTACGCTTAGTGAAAGAAAAAATTATCCAAAGTGGTCGTGATATTCGCTTACAAGTTGACGGTGGCGTTAAGGCCAATAATATTGCTGAAATCGCTGAAGCAGGTGCCGATATGTTTGTTGCAGGCAGTGCCATATTTTCGCAAACAGATTATAAAGTTGCCATCGATGAAATGCGTGTAGAGTTAGCAACAGTATCAAATTAGTTACAGATTAATATTTTTTAAAGTAAGAAATACCGTTTAAAGGAAATGTATGAGTAAACCTATTGTATTAAGTGGCTGTCAGCCATCAGGTGAATTAACTATTGGCAATTATCTAGGCGCATTAAAGCAATGGGTCAATATGCAACCTAGCCATGAGTGTTATTACATGTTGGTGGATCAACATGCCATTACCGTTCGTCCTAAAGCGGAAGATTTACGCAAAGCGACACTCGATGGATTAGCCCTTTATCTTGCGTGTGGCGTAGACCCTGCCCAAAGTACTATTTTTATTCAGTCCCATGTACCAGAACACGCGCAGCTGAGTTGGGTATTAAATTGTTATACCCAAATGGGTGAACTAAACCGTATGACACAATACAAAGATAAGTCGCAAAAATCAGAAGCTAATATGAATTCAGGCTTATTTACTTATCCGGTATTAATGGCGGCTGATATTTTGTTGTATCGTGCAGATAAGGTGCCTGTTGGTGATGATCAGAAACAGCACTTAGAGTTAGCACGTGATATTGCCACCCGCTTTAATAATCTTTATGGCAATATTTTTACCGTACCCGATCCGTTTATTCCTCAGCATGGCGCGCGCGTAATGAGCTTACTTGAGCCAACGAAGAAAATGTCGAAGTCAGACACTAATCCTGGCAATTTTATTGGCTTATTAGAAGATCCGAAAAAAATAGCCAAAAAGATCAAACGTGCTGTGACAGACTCAGATGAGCAAGCGCGTATTTATTATAATTTGGAAGAAAAACCAGGTGTGTCAAACTTACTCTCTTTACTTTCATGTGCCACGGGCAAGTCAATTGAAAGCTTAGTACCAGAATATGAAGACAAAATGTATGGTCATTTAAAAGGTGATGTCGCTGATGCTGTAGTGACTATGTTAGAGCCTATTCAAACCAAGTATCATGAATATCGTGAAGACCACGCTTTTCTTGAGCAAGTGATGAAAAGTGGTGCTGAAAAAGCATCACTTCGAGCGAGTAAAGTCTTAACGTCGGTTTATGATGCCGTAGGCTTTATTCCACGTCCATAACCCTTCGACAAGCTCAGGGCAGACGGAGATACTCAGAGTAAACGAAGATGCTCAGGATGTACGGATATATTATCCGTACATCCTGAGCCTGTTGAAGGGCTATTGCTTTTCCTGTTTTTTTACTGGTCTTGTCAAAAAGCTTGACTCGGTCAGTACCGTCAATTAGCGTTGATAAACAACGGGGAGTGTTATGCTAAGAAAATGATAACTCATGTGTTTTTCCTTAAGTTTAATTGGCGTAAACCTCTTTTAAACTCAGAGATTATTGAATAACCCCTGCCAATTCTAGGATAAAAAATAGCTTTATTGATCTAGTACAAACAAGCGGCTTTTTATCTGCGACAAATTGTCGCGAATGACGCATTTCCTTTTGTTTTAACTCAGTTAAACCGTGAGAATATACATAATTTAAAAATATACTCATAAACATGAAGTGAAACACTATGCGTACTTTTATTACCTCATCAGCGATTGCTGTAAAAATAGTTTTGTTATTAACCATTACCTCTTCTACCGTTGTTCGTGCAGGGCAAGCTTTAGCTGATAAAACACCTGATACCATTAATGAATTAGAAGTAATCACCATTACCAACCAACGCCATCATGGTTTACAAGATCTAAAAGGCTATGCGCAAGGTCACACTAGTGCCCCTGATTTAGCCGATTGGCTTATGTCTGTTCCAGGCGCGAATGTTAATAGTAATGGTCCAATTACCGGCATTGCTCAATATCGCGGTTTATATGGCGACAGAGTTGCTGCATCTCTTGATGGTCATCCTGTTATTGGTGCAGGTCCTAATGCGATGGATACACCACTAAGCTATTCAACTCCCCTTATTGTTGATTCTATGACCGTATATCGCGGCATTGCGCCAGTATCGGCGGGTATTAATACACTGGGCGGTGCAGTTGAAGTAAAAATGCGTAAAGCAGAAACTATGAATAGCGAAAAAATAATGTTATCGGGCGATGTACAAGCAGGTTATCGAAGTAATAATAGCGCTCAAACGTTATCTGCGGTCACCAATATTGCTAAAGGTGATGTTGCCATATTGTTATATGGTAATAGCCAAAAAGGCAATAGCATGGAAAGTGGCGATGGTGTTGTTATTAGCCCAACTGATTTTGACAAAGTTCAATTTGGTGGCGATATGCGTTATAGCAAAGGCGACAATGAAATTGGCTTTGGCTATCACTATACCGACACTAATGACGCAGGCACACCTGCTTTACCCATGGATATTGAATATATTGAAAGCCACCGGATAACGCTTGACGGTGCCTTTAAATTAAGCGATTGGCAAGGTGAGTGGCAGTTAGGCTATATCGATGCTGATCATGGCATGACCAACTTTTTAATGCGTGAAAATACTGACCCTACAACATACCGCCGTAATAATGCGACAGCAGAAACCTCTGACTTTAAAGTGAAAATGACGAAAACTTTTGATTTTGGTGAGCTTGCCTTTGGTGTTGACGGCTATTTTGCTAGCCATGACTCAGTTATTACCAACCCTAACAATATGATGTTTGAAGTTATTAATTTTAATAACGTTGAAGATAACCGTTATGGCATTTTTACTCAGTTGCAAAATCAATTTGACCAAACCAATGTGCAATTGGGTGTTAGGCTTAAACGCGCTGAAGCTGATGCTGGTGACGTTAGTTCATCAATGGCGATGATGTCCGCTCCTGTTCTCGAGTTACAAAATAGCTTTAATAACGCCAAACATAAAGTCTCAGATAATAATGTTGATATTGCGTTAAATACCGAAACTAAATTATCAACTAATGTATCTTTCTCTGCAGGCATTGGTCTGAAAACGCGTGCTCCTTCTTATCAAGAACGTTATCTGTGGGTCCCTATGGAAGCAACAGGGGGTTTAGCTGATGGACATACTTATATTGGCGATATTAACCTTAAGTCAGAAGCGGCTTATCAAGTTGATTTAGGTTTAACCTATCAAGACGACAAACTTATGATAGCACCGCATATTTTCTATCAATATATTGATGACTATATTCAAGGCACGCCACTGGGTATGGCTGATATGTCGGCTAAAATGATAGCCAACATGATGTCGGGAGACACTAATCCGCTAAAATTTACGAATGTTGATGCGAAAATCTATGGCTTTGATCTCAACGGGTACTACAATATTAGTGAGCAAATAGAATTATCAACGATTATTAGTTATGTACAAGGCGAACGTCGGGATATCGACGACAATTTATATCGTATTGCACCACTAAATGGCCAAATTAATGTTCGTTATAATGCTGATAATTGGATGGTTAAAACCAGTCTTGTTATTGCGGCAAAACAAGATGATGTTTCAAGCACTAACGGTGAGCAGAAAACATCAGGTTATGGTGTTGTTAATATCGATGCGCAATATTTTGTTAATAACGATCTAGCGATACGCTTAGGTGTTGATAATATTCTGGATAAAAATTATCAAAATCATTTAGGTGGCTATAACCGTGTAAAGGGAACTGAAATCCCTGTTTTGTCAAGGTTACCTAGTGAAGGCGTTAGTGCATGGGCCGAAGTTACTTATCGCTTCTAAAGTAAAGTTTAGATGTTGGTCAAAATAGTAGGGAAAGTAATGATCGACAGCTTAAATGAACAACAAACGGAAAAATACTTACTTTCTAAACAATAAACGTCTTTGTGCTATCCGTTTGGTGATGATGTTAAAGTGTTTAGAATAAAAAATAAAATGTTTGCCACCATCGCTCACGGTTCCGTAGCTAAAAGTAAAAAACCAATGACGAAGCCACATGAACAAAAAATTATGGGTAACCATGATTCTTGATGGTTCAATCCCAAAATGGGAAATTGAACGGATGATGGATAATTCGTATCTATTAGTGGTGAGTAAAATGACCAAGAAAGATCAGCAGTCAATTCTTTTGCACATAGCTAGATAGCTTTCGCTTTTCGCTAAAAAGAGGCATGCAGGTTTTTGGTAGATAGCTAACTACTTCAAAATGAATTTTACTGCTTTTAGGTTTTTAATTTTGTGTAAATAGCATAAAGTTGGCGCCTAACATTTTTATTGGATTGAATAACTTGTGAAAACTCCATCAGCATTTATTATTGGCGCAGCTAAACGACAAGATGAGGTGGGTAGTCTTGATCCGGTTTTACTGCTCGAATCACAATTACTTCAACGCGGTATTACGCCTAAATATTTAGTTATAGAGCCTTTGCAAGCTGATTGGCATAGCCCTGAGAAAGCGTGTCACTTTAGAAGTGGTTGTGCTCCCATTGAAGCCTTGGCAGAAGCAAAAAAATTAATAGAAAATGGTGAAGCTGCGGTTGTTATTAGTGGTGAAGATTATATAAAAACGGGTTATAGCCGAGAAGAGCGGTTAAGTAAGATGGCAGTTTATGGTCAAAGTTATCCATTAACACAAGCTTATACCGATTTGGCGCAAGCCTTTAGTGAAAATAATGGCATTACAGAACAAAAATTTAAAGAGTTTGCTAGTGCATTGTTTGAAAATTATCAAGTGAGTTTTCGTAACGCTTTATCCGACTCCTTTACCCCAGAATTATTGCCTGATTTGCGTTGGTATAAACCGATAACAGACCTATTTAGAGGGGTTGATTGTGCAAATCCTATGGTAGATTTCTCAGGTCGATTATTATTAACACGAGCAGATATCGCCGAGAAGTTAGGCGTTGATAAAAGCCAATGCTTAAAGGTGAAGTCTGTTGGGTTGAGCCGTCTGGAGGGGGATGGCCGAGAGTTTTTAACGGATATTTCTCGATATGAACATTTACAACAAGCTTATCAACAAGCCTGTGGTGAAGCGGATATTGACTTCGTTAAGCTGTTCAAAGGTGGCGATGCTTTATTAGACACTTATACTTGCTACCCTGTTGTCCCAATGGCCTTTTTATTAGTGAGTGGTTTGGTTGATATTTTAGAGGATATTCCAGATTTTCTTTCGAAACATAGTATTACCATTACAGGCGGCATGAATTTGGCTAGAGGTGCATGGAATAATCCAGCGCTTAATGCACTTGTGTTAATGCATCAGCGCTTATGTAATGGTCCAGAAAAGCTTGGCTTAATCCATGGGAATGGTGGTTTAGGTTATCGACAAGGAATCGCGATTGTCGAGCGCGCTTAATCTGAAGTCTTTGTTAATTGTGATGTTATTTGCTAGTTAAATGGCCTAGGATTAGTGACAAGAAACTATAAAGTTAGCGTGCACGTTTGTGTAACTGTTAGTATAGGTATTTTCACGGCTAATAATAAAAACACTATTTTCAGATGAAAGTCCTGTTAATACACGATGATATGGGAATGTTCTAACCCGTTAGCTTCCGCTAATTAGTTCTTGTGTTGTTATGTTACTTGCTATTAGTGCTTCATTTTTTGGCAAGGCTTCATTACCGGCTAATAAATAAAGTACCCTTTGACCTTGTTTAGCTAGCTCGATAGCATGTGGGTAATTAAGTAATATTTCAGAAAAAACTGTTTGGGGAAATTTTTCCGCATCACGGCGTACATATTCAATGAGCTCAATATTTACCGTTTCATCATAAAAGACGGCGTCAGCAAATTGCATAGCGCGATGCGCATTTAACGTTAAATTATCGGGATTACCGTCTTTGGTATGAATAAAAATAATCTCACCACTAGGAGGGGCTATTTCTTGTTTAATACTGGCAATCAGTTGTTGTTCAGCTTGCTGTTGTTTACCATCAAGAACGGCTTGACCGATAGGGCCTCTAAGCGTACTTTCCCAAAAACTGCGTCGATTGCGTAAGCCTTTCACCTGTGCTTTAACATCCTCGCGAAATTTATAACAAAAGTCAGCTAATTTACCATAACCTTGCGGCAGCGTTTTTTCTATCTGTTCGCGTAACATCCGGATTAAAATAGGCGCGCTGCCAGAGCTGGATAACGCAATAATCATAGGGCTTCTATCAATAATGGCTGGGGTGATATAAGTACATAGCTCGGGTTGATCGACAACATTAGTTAAAATATTTAACGAGCGAGATTCCTCTGCAACAGTCTCATTTATCACGTTATCGTCGGTAGCCGCGATGACTATATTGATGTGAGAAAAATGCCCCGGTTGATAATTATGTTTTAGCCACGTTAATTTATGTAAGTTAATTAAGCGTTCAACACCAGCGCAAACATCTTTGCTCATTATAGTAATATTAACAGTGGACTTTAATAGCAACTCAATTTTGCGTGATGCCACTTCTCCGCCACCTATAATCATGGCAGAGATATAATTTGCATCGAGGAAAATTGGGAAGTATTTCATTATATTTTAATTAGTGGTTATGTATATACCCATGTTACTTCAAAATCCTCGTTTCAGCGAGAGTTAAAGGCTTAGGGGTGAGGCATTGACTGAAGAGGCTAGTTATTTATTGTCGAAAACATCACGTTAATATGAAGTTTTTTTCGCTGATAGCTAAGCCATTGGCATCACCATAAATAAATTGACCCGGTATAAATGTAAGGCCAGCAAAATTAATTGTTTGATTAACTTCACCCACACCTAATTTTTCAGTTTTTATTGGGTTGCAACCAAGCGCTTTTACGCCAAGTGCTAAAGTAGCTATAGTGCCTGCATCACGAATACAACCATTGATGATGATGCCTTGCCAGCCATTAGCAACCGCTTTTTCAGCTAACATATCACCTAGTAGTGCATTAGTTAAACTCGCCTTGCCATCAACTACCATGACTTTTCCGGTGCCATTAGTCGCCACAAGTTCTTTTACTTTTGAATTATCATTAAAACAAGATACCGTCACTATTTCGCCATTAAAGATAGTATTCCCACCATAGTCGTTAAATAAAGGCTCTGCCAATTGCAGTTGTTCGCTATAGTCATCAAATAAATCGGGTAGTAGATCTAACATGGAGTTTACTCAGTATTGTGTGAATTTGTGGTAACTCTATCACCAATGAATGATAAACTCTCATTGTAAATATCTATTGTTAACATATACCCGCTCCACTTGAAGATGCATGAATCGCTCAAACATACTGAAACGAGCACTTTCAAGTGGAGCGGGTATAAAAGCAAGAACACTTATTATTGGAATACTGAAATGCCTTGGATACAACTTAGATTAAGCGCCAATGAAGAAACGGCGGAAAAATACAGTGATTGGCTTGTTGCTTGTGGCTCGCAAGCGGTCACCTTTATTGACGCAAAAGACACGCCGATATATGAACCGTTACCAGGTGATGAAGTCATTTACTGGTCAAATACCGTGGTAATGGGCTTGTTTGATGCCAGTCATGATATGGATGAAGTGATTAGTTATTTGCAAGGTATTCATCCCGATAAGGCGGCGATGCGGTATAAACTTGAACAACTAGAAGATAAAGATTGGGAACGTGAATGGATGGATAATTTCCACCCAATGAAGTTTGGTGAGCGCTTATGGATTTGTCCTAGCTGGTGTGATGTACCAGAGCCTGAAGCAGTAAACGTTATGCTTGATCCCGGTTTAGCATTTGGCACAGGCACACATCCAACGACCGCGTTATGTTTAACTTGGCTTGATGGTTTGGATTTACAAGATAAAGTCGTAGTAGATTTTGGTTGTGGTTCCGGTATTTTGTCTTTGGCGGCATTAAAATTAGGCGCTAAAAAAGTCATTGGTATTGATATCGACCCGCAAGCATTACAAGCAAGCCTTGCTAATGCTAAACGTAACAATGTTGATGACAGACTTGCGCTTTATTTACCAAAAGATCAACCGACATTAAAAGCAGATATCGTAGTAGCGAATATTTTAGCAGGGCCATTACGTGAATTAGCGCCTACTATTATTGAATTTGTTGGTGATCAAGGTTTGCTTGCCTTATCAGGTGTCTTAGAAGAACAAGCACAAAGCTTACAAGCTATTTACGGGCAATGGTGTGATATGGCACCTGTTACAGTGCAAGAAGAATGGGTTCGTCTTAACGGACAAAAAAAACCGAGTTAACCTAGGCATTCAATCTTGTTATTTTGTTTAATCAACCAATACAGTTTGATCAATGGTACACCTGATGGGTGTACCATTTTTTTTATCAAAATGTCTACACTATGATGGCAATGCACTTAAATTTTTCGTTTTCAATTACAAGCCAAACAATAGCCATTTACCATAGACTAGTGCCTCGCGCTCATTATTCTATTTATAAAGTGTAAAAATTAGGTTTAATTGGCTAATCAATCGTATAAAAAACGCCCACATTAATGCTTTAGTAAAAGTCAATATTAAAAACCCATTAAAAAACAACTTTTGTTTAAATTCTATGCTTTTCAATGAACAAAAAAACACGTAAACTTAGCGCCCTTTTGAAGAGTAGCTCAAAAAGTAGTCAGCGTGAAGATAGGTTCGTATCAATTTGACAGTAACGTTTTTCTGGCCCCAATGGCTGGAATTACCGATCAACCTTTTCGAGAATTATGTTGTCGACTAGGTGCAGGTTTAGCGGTATCAGAAATGGTGTCGTCAAACCCAAAGGTATGGCATACCGAAAAGTCTAAATTAAGAATGCTTCACAGTGATGATGCAGGAATTCGCAGTGTACAAATTGCGGGAAGTTGTCCTGATGAGTTAGCTTTTGCGGCGAAAATTAATGCTAACAATGGCGCGCAAATTATTGATATCAATATGGGCTGCCCAGCAAAAAAGGTAAATAAAAAGTTAGCGGGCTCTGCTCTATTAAGGGATCCCGCACAGGTTGAACAAATAGTGAAAGCTGTGGTGAATTCGGTGAGTATTCCGGTGACTTTAAAAATTCGCACCGGTTGGTGTGAAAACAGCCGTAATGGTATTGAAATAGCGAGAATTGCTGAAGATAACGGTATTGCTTCGCTTGCAGTACATGGTCGAACCCGTAATGACTTTTATAAAGGTTATGCGGAATACGACACGATTAAAGCGATTAAACAAGCTGTTTCAATTCCGGTTGTAGCAAATGGCGATATCACCTCGGTAGAAAAAGCTGAGCAAGTATTAAGCTATACCGGAGCTGATGCTATTATGATCGGCCGAGGTGCCCAAGGGCGACCTTGGATTTTTCGAGAAATAAATCATTTTTTGAAAACAGGAACCCAAATGTCTGCTCCCTCAGTGAATGAGGTACGTTCAATATTACTTGGGCACGTAAAGGAATTACATCAGTTTTATGGTGACTTCATGGGCGTGAGAATCGCTCGTAAACATGTGTCTTGGTATATACATTCTTTTGCTTTATTAGGCGAAGGATTTACACCGTATTTTGCGGGTGACCAGGGCAAAGATTTTAGAGCTACTTTTAATGGTTTATCGTCAACAAGCGAACAGCTTGAGATGTTAAATCTTTGTTTTGATCAACTCGTTCACTAACGAACAGTTGATTGGTTTATTTATATTAATAGAAAGAGTTGTGCATTATGTTCGAACAAAATATTTCTTCTCCATTCATCACTGGTGATATTCAAACGCAAACTAAAACGTCTCCATTGCGTACACAAGCTAAAATAGCTATCAATAACTACTTAAAGCAGTTAAATGGTAACGACGTTGATGATATGTATGACCTTGTATTAAGCGAAATTGAAGCGCCAATGTTAGAAGAAGTTATGATGTATACGCGCGGTAATCAAACAAGAGCTGCGAACTTACTAGGTATCAATCGTGGTACATTACGTAAGAAATTAAAAAAATATGGCATGAACTAGAATACCAATTATTTTTAAAGCACCCTCGGGTGCTTTTTGTCTTTAAACCAATCTAAATATTTATTCAATTAGCTGTTTAGCGTAAAAATGAATAGTTAAATTTATTAAAAGGTATATATACAAAATGGATACTCCACGTCCAATTAAACGCGCACTGTTAAGTGTTTCTGACAAAGCCGGTATCGTTGAATTTGCTCGTCGCTTAAGTGAGAAAGGTGTTGATCTTCTTTCTACTGGCGGCACAGCAAAACTATTAGCTGAAAATGGCATCAAAGTAACTGAAGTATCTGATTACACAGGTCACCCAGAAATTATGGATGGTCGTGTTAAAACATTGCACCCTAAAGTACACGGCGGAATTTTAGCGCGCCGTGGTATGGACGAAGCAGTAATGGCAGACAACGATATCAGCGCAATTGATATGGTTGTGGTTAACTTGTACCCATTTGCTAATGCGGTTAGCGATGAAAGCTGTACCTTAGAAAATGCCATTGAAAATATTGATATTGGTGGTCCAACAATGGTTCGTGCTGCGGCTAAGAACCATAAAGACGTGACTATTGTTGTTAATGCGAGCGATTACGATCGTGTATTAATTGAATTAGATAACAACAATGATTCTTTAACCTATCAAACGCGTTTTGATTTAGCAATTACTGCTTACGAACATACAGCAAGCTATGACGGTATGATTGCTAATTATTTTGGTAAAATGTTACCAGCGTACGGCGATACAGAATCGAAAGCGTCTTTTGACAATAAAGCTAAGTTTCCACGTACTTTTAATAGCCAGTTTATTAAAACTCAAGACTTACGTTACGGTGAAAATTCACATCAAGATGCCGCTTTTTACAAAGAAGCAAATCCTGAAGAAGCATCAGTTTCTACTGCGACTCAATTACAAGGTAAAGCATTATCTTATAACAACATCGCAGATACTGATGCGGCGTTAGAATGTGTTAAAGAATTTGACGAACCAGCCTGTGTTATCGTTAAGCATGCTAACCCATGTGGTGTTGCAATTGGTGATAATATTTTAGCGGCTTATGAAGGTGCTTATAAAACTGACCCAACGTCTGCTTTTGGAGGCATTATTGCCTTTAACCGTGAGTTAGATGCAGAGACGGCAGAAGCGATTGTTTCTCGTCAATTTGTTGAAGTAATTATTGCGCCAAGCGTTTCTGATGCTGCTGCAAAAGTTGTTGCGACTAAGGCTAACCTTCGTTTATTAGAATGTGGTCAGTGGGACACTAAATCAACAGGTTTTAATCTTAAACGTGTTAATGGCGGTTTATTAGTACAAGATACCGATCACGGTAGCGTAACAAGTGACGATCTAAAAGTTGTGACTAAACGCCAACCGACCGATAACGAAATGCGTGATTTACAGTTTTGCTGGAAAGTAGCAAAATTTGTTAAATCTAACGCGATTGTTTACGTTAAAAATAGTTCAACTATTGGTGTTGGCGCAGGCCAAATGAGTCGTGTTTATTCAGCTAAAGTTGCCGGTATTAAAGCTGCTGATGAAAACCTTGAAGTGAAAGGTTCAGTAATGGCATCTGATGCATTCTTCCCATTTCGTGATGGTTTAGACGCTGCTGCTGAAGCGGGTATTACTGCGGTAATTCAACCGGGTGGTTCTATGCGTGATGATGAAGTTATTGCTGCTGCAGACGAGAATAACATTGCGATGGTGTTCACAGGTATGCGTCACTTCCGCCATTAATATTGCTCCTTGTCGCTGCTAAGTTCAATTTCATGCGTCAAAAGTACTCACTGACTAGCGTCAGTTCCGTGCTTTTTTCTGTAAATTGAACCAATCAGCTTAAAGGAACTTCATTAAGGTAAGCTAGATAAATGTAAAAAAGCAGTGTTGGTTGTTCATTTCATGTAACAAAGTCAACACTGCTTGTTTATTTGAAATCTGTTATAACTAGTGGTCTTTTAATCAGACTAAACAGTTAATGGAAATATTATGACCAAATTAAAAAGTTTACAGTCGTTAATTACGTCAACAATAGTCGCTTTAACGCTTAGCTTTAATGCATTGGCTAGCGTGAATCTTTATGCTCATGACCATCATGTTCATAGCAGTAAAGCGCTTGAGCAATCTGTGTTAGGTGAACATCGTTCAGCTAAACATAAAGCAAGAGATCAATATCGCCATCCAATTGAAACATTAAATTTTTTTGGTTTTACCCCAGAGATGACTGTGGTTGAAATAACACCCGGTGGTGGTTGGTATACAGAAATTCTTGCTCCTGCTTTAAAAGGCAGTGGCAAACTATATGGTGCTCATTACCCTGATACCGGTGAAGATAACTATTATTCTAATTCACGTAAAAAGTTAGAAAAAAAACTTGCTTCGAATATCATTTTCAACGAAGTTGTTTTGACTGATTTTGTACCGCGTAAGCAAAGCGTATTAGCGCCACAAGGCACCGCTGATCTGGTGTTAACTTTCCGTAATTTACATAATTGGAAAGACGCTGGCGTTGAGCAAGTATTTATAGATGCTTTTAACGCCCTTAAACCTGGTGGCGTACTCGGTATCGTTGAGCATAGATTACCTCCTGGCGTATCGCCTGAAAAAGCGAAAGGTTATGTTTCAGAAGCCAACACCATTAAGCAAGCAAAAGCCGCAGGTTTTCGTTTTGAGGGCGCAAGTGAAATAAATGCGAACGCTAAAGATATGGCACAGTACCCTAAAGGTGTGTGGACATTACCGCCAGTATTGCGTTTAGGCGAAACAGATAAAGCAAAATATTTAGCGATTGGCGAAAGCGATCGTATGACGTTAAAGTTTGTAAAACCTGAAAACACTGGTTTTAGCGACTTTAAAAAGCAAAATAAACAATAGCTTTCCAGCTAAAATATAACGAGAATAACGTGCTTTATAGCTGGTAAGTAAATAGTAAACAAAAAGATTAATAGGAAATATAAATGAAAGTTTTAGTTATAGGATCAGGTGGTCGTGAGCATGCCTTGGCGTGGAAAGCGGCTCAGTCTAGTCAAGTTACTAAAGTATTTGTAGCACCGGGTAATGCTGGTACTGAAACAGAGAACAAGTTAGAAAATGTCGCTATAGATGTTAGCGATAATGATGCGCTAGTTGCCTTTGCCCAAAGTGAAGAGATTACGTTAACTATCGTTGGTCCAGAACAACCACTTGTTGATGGTGTTGTTGATGCTTTTCAAGCGCAAGGTTTAGCTATTTTTGGCCCCAGTGCTAAAGCTGCCCAGCTTGAAGGTTCAAAATCGTTTACTAAAGACTTTTTAGAACGTAATAAAATCCCTTCAGGAAGCTATGAAAAATTCACTGAAGTTGAACCAGCACTTGCTTATGTTCGTGAACAGGGAGCCCCAATTGTTGTTAAAGCAGATGGCTTAGCAGCAGGTAAGGGCGTTATTGTTGCACTTACATTACGTGAAGCAGAAGATGCTATTACAGACATGCTAGCAGGTAATGCTTTTGGCGATGCCGGACATCGTGTCGTTATTGAAGAGTTTCTTGAGGGTGAAGAAGCAAGTTTTATCGTGATGGTTGATGGTAAGAACGTTTTACCTATGGCAACTAGTCAAGATCATAAACGTGCCTTGAATGGTGATTTAGGTCCTAATACGGGTGGTATGGGCGCTTATTCGCCGGCACCTGTAGTCACACCTGAAATTCATGATCGTATTATGAACGAAGTGATTATGCCAACTGTTGAAGGGATGGCAAATGAAGGCGCTCCTTATAGTGGCTTTTTATATGCAGGATTAATGATTGCTGCTGACGGTACACCGAATGTCATTGAATATAATTGTCGTTTTGGTGACCCTGAAACTCAACCTATTATGATGCGTTTACAATCAGATATCGTTGAGCTTTGTTTAGCTGCTACACGTGGCGAGCTAGATAAAGCAACTATCGAGTTTGATAGCCGCCCTGCAGTAGGTGTTGTTCTCGCTGCGCAAGGTTATCCTGCAAACTACCCTAAAGGTGATGTGATTTCAGGTCTTGATACCAACACAAATATATCAGCTAAAACCTTTCATGCGGGTACCAAGTTAAACGCACAAGGTGAAGTCACAACTAACGGCGGTCGTGTATTATGCGCTACTGCATTAGGTAATACGGTTACTGAAGCTCAAAAGCTTGCTTATGAGTTGTTAAATCAAATCTCATGGCAGGGTGTTGAATTTAGAACTGATATCGCTTATCGTGCGATTGAGCGAGAACAAAAGAGTTAATCACTTTGAAATGAAATAATTGTAATAATTATTTTATATTAAAGGCTGATAAGAAATTATCAGCCTTTTTTGATCTGTCTGAAAAGTAATAGTTCTATAAAATTCTGACACAAAAAAGCCCACCGAAGTGGGCTTTAACATTAACGTTTTTCTTTAAAGAGAAAGGTCAATTATTTTCTAGCAGCTTCTTTAGCTGCTTTTGCCGCTTTAGCTTCAGCAATTACTTCTTCAGCTACGTTGTTAGGACAAGGTAAGTAGTGAGAGAATTCCATTGAGAATTGACCACGACCTGATGTCATTGTACGTAACGATCCGATGTAACCGAACATTTCTGAAAGAGGTACGTCAGCTTTAATACGAACACCAGAAACGCCCGCGTCTTGACCACCGATCATGCCACGACGACGGTTTAAATCACCAATAACATCACCAACGTGATCATCAGGCGTAAACACATCAACTTTCATGATAGGTTCAATTAACTGAGCACCAGCTTTTGGAATTGATTGACGGAAAGCGCCACGAGCAGCAAG
>DPHE01000003.1:417-1842 GCA_003521815.1 Colwellia sp. | reverse complement strand
CCACGAGCAGCAAGTTCAAATGCAACAGCAGATGAATCGACCGCATGGAAGCCACCATCGTATAATTCAATTTCAACGTCAAGTACAGGGAAGCCAGCAAGAACACCGTTATCCATCATGCCTTTGAAGCCTTTCTCGATTGCTGGGAAGAATTCTTTAGGAACATTACCACCAACAACAACAGAGCTGAATACGAAACCAGAACCAGGTTCGCCAGGCTTGATACGGTAATCAATTTTACCGAACTGACCAGAACCACCAGATTGTTTCTTATGTGTGTAAGAATCTTCAATTGCCGCTGTGATAGTTTCACGGTAGGCAACTTGTGGCTTACCAACTTCTAATTCAACACCGTAAGTACGTTTTAGAATATCTACTTTGATATCTAAGTGAAGCTCACCCATACCAGATAAAATCGTTTCACCTGAATCGATATCAGTTTCAACTTTAAACGTTGGATCTTCTGCAACCATTTTACCGATAGCAAGACCCATTTTCTCAGTAGAACCTTTATCTTTTGGTTTAACTGAAATAGAGATTACAGGCTTAGGAAATACCATTGCTTCTAGAACGATAGGATTCTTAGGATCACATAATGTGTGACCTGTCTGAACGCCACTTTTCATACCAACAATAGCGATGATATCACCGGCTTGTGCTGAAGTAAGTTCGTTACGATCATCAGCTTGCATTTCACACATACGGCCAACACGCTCAGTTTTACCTGTAGCAGCATTAAGAATGGTATCGCCTTTCTTCAACGTACCTGAATAAATTCGTACGAAAGTTAATGTACCAAAACGGTCATCAGTGATTTTAAATGCTAACGCTTTAAAAGTTTCATCTGCAGAAACGATTGCGTATTCGCCATTAGGCTCGCCTTCTTCATCAGTAAGTGGTTGTGGATCAACATCTGTAGGAGAAGGTAAGTAATCAACAACCGCATCAAGAATGTTTTGAACACCCTTGTTTTTGAAAGCAGAACCACAGTAAGTAGGGAAGAAGTCCATAGTACGTGTACCTTTACGGATACAACGTTTGATGTCTTCCATAGAAGGCTCTACACCTTCTTCTAGATAGGCTTCGAAAAGTTCATCATCTTGCTCAAGAGCAGTTTCAAGAAGCATTTCACGGTATTCTTCTACTTTATCAACCATGTCCGCAGGAACATCTTGTATTTCAAAGTTTTCTGGAAGACCAGTGTCATCCCATACCCATGCTTTACGGGTAAGAAGATCAACAACACCAGTAAACTCATCTTCTTCACCAATTGGTAAAACCATAACAAGTGGGTTAGCACCTAATACGTCTTGAGTTTGTTTAACAACACGGTAGAAATCAGCACCTAAACGGTCTAATTTGTTTACAAAGATAATACGAGCAACTTCTGAGTCGTTCGCGTAACGCCAGTTAGTTTCTGATTGT
>DPHE01000003.1:0-170 GCA_003521815.1 Colwellia sp. | reverse complement strand
AAATCAACGTGACCAGGAGTATCTATAACGTTGAAACGGTGATCGTTCCAAAAACAGCTTACCGCTGCAGACTGGATAGTAATACCGCGCTCAGCTTCTTGTTCCATGAAATCAGTTGTTGACTCACCGTCATGTACTTCACCAGTTTTATGGATCTGACCGGTTAATTT
>DPHE01000004.1:11598-17707 GCA_003521815.1 Colwellia sp. | reverse complement strand
CTGGAGCGCATTGTATAGATCTAAGCACAGGGAGCAAGCATTATTTTCAGTTTTATGGTTGTTCGATTAAAAATCAGCCATTAAAGGTGCTTTCTTTTCATTTCTAGTTAATATTAGTCATTTAGTCTGGCTTATTAATACCAATTAACTAACCTTTAGTTAAAAACTAGCTTTCCATTTTCAACAATTATATTAACAGTACTTCCTGCTTTAAATTCATTTGCTAGTAATTTTTTTGCTAAAGTGTTTTCTAATCCTTTTTGAATAACTCGTTTTAGGGGTCTGGCACCAAAAATGGGATCAAACCCTGCTTCTGATATTAACTCTAATGCTTGTGAACTAACCACTAATGCCAGATCTTGTTCAGCTAAACGCCTTGCTAATACTTGTATTTGAATACCCGCAATTTGTTGAATTTGCTCAGCCAATAAAGGATGAAACACCACAGATTCATCAATACGATTAATGAACTCAGGTTTAAAGTGGTGGCTTACTTCATTCATTACTTGAATTTTCATTTGTTGATATTGACTATCATCCCTAAATTGTTGAATTATATCCGAGCCAATATTTGCGGTCATAATAATGACGGTATTTTTAAAATCAACCGTCCGACCCTGACCGTCCGTTAATCTGCCATCATCAAGTACTTGTAATAATATATTAAAAACATCGGGGTGTGCCTTTTCAATTTCATCCAATAATATCACTGAATAAGGTTTTCTACGTACGGCTTCGGTTAAATAGCCCCCTTCTTCGTAACCAACATAGCCAGGAGGTGCACCAACTAAACGAGAAACTGAATGTTTTTCCATAAACTCAGACATATCGATCCGAATAAGCGAATCTTCGCTATCGAAAAGAAAATAGGCTAATGCTTTAGTTAACTCTGTTTTACCTACCCCAGTTGGACCCAAGAATAGAAAAGAGCCTATCGGTTGGTTTGGATCGGCAAGCCCTGCTCTTGAGCGCCTAATAGCATTTGATACCGATGTAACCGCTTCACTTTGACCAATAACTCTTTGGTGTAATTCTTCTTCCATGTTAAGTAATTTATCACGTTCTTGTTTCAACATTTTGGCCACAGGTATTCCTGTAGCTTTACTAAGAACATCCGCAATTTCAACTTCTGTCACTTTGTTTGCCAGTAAACTCATTTCTTGCATTTCTGCCTGGCTGGCTAAATCCAGTTGCTTTTCAAGCTCAGGTAGTTTGCCATACTGTAATTCAGACATACGATTTAGATCACCGCTTCTTCTAGCCGCTTCTAATTCTATACGTGCTTGTTCTAATTCTTCTTTAATTGTTTGTGTGCCATATAACGCTGCTTTTTCTGTGGTCCACACTTCATTTAATTCATCATATTGTTGTTGTTTTGTATTTATTTTTTCTGAAATGATTCCCAAACGTTTTTTTGAAGCATCATCTGAATCTTTTTCTAACGCTTTTTGTTCTAACTTAAGTTGGATTAACCGGCGTTCAAGGCGATCTAAGTCTTCTGGTTTTGAGTCCATTTGCAAACGAATACTAGAAGCAGCCTCATCAATTAAATCAATAGCTTTATCTGGTAATTGTCTATCACTAATATATCGATGTGACAAAGTGGCTGCTGCAACAATAGCAGGATCAGTAATGTTTACGTTATGATGTAATTCGTATCGCTCTTTTAAACCGCGTAATATGGCAATAGTATCTTCTACACTTGGCTCTTCGATTAACACTTTTTGAAAGCGACGCTCTAAGGCCGCATCTTTTTCAATATATTTTCGATATTCATCCAATGTTGTTGCTCCAACACAGTGTAAATCACCTTTTGCAAGTGCTGGTTTAAGCATGTTGCCAGCATCCATTGCACCATCTGCTTTACCTGCGCCGACCATGGTATGCAGCTCATCAATAAACAGAATGACTTGTCCCTCTTCTTGAGCAAGTTCACTCAAAACGGCTTTTAAACGCTCTTCAAATTCACCACGGTATTTTGCTCCTGCAACCAAAGCGCCCATATCTAAAGATAAAACACGTTTGTTTTTCAAACCTTCAGGTACTTCATGATCCACTATTCGTTGTGCTAAACCTTCTGCGATAGCTGTTTTCCCTACACCGGGTTGCCCAATCAACACAGGGTTGTTTTTGGTACGACGTTGTAAAACTTGTAAGGTACGTCTAATTTCGTCATCTCGACCAATAACTGGATCTAACTTTCCTTGCTCTGCACGCTCGGTTAAATCAATAGTAAATTTTTGCAATGCTTGGCGAACATCCTCAGCATTTTGATCATCTACTTTCTTCCCTCCTCGAACATGTTCAATAGCCGCTTTAAGCCTTTGTTCATTTGCACCTAATTCTTTAAGTACCGTTCCTAATGCGCCCTTATCCTGAAGCGCTGCTAACAAAAACATTTCCGAGGAAATATATTTATCTGACATTTTTTGAGCATGTTTGTCACATAAATTAAACAATTTACCTGATGCTGAAGATAGTTGAACATCTCCTGCAGAGTCTTCTACTTGTGCTAAAGACTTCAACGCTTGTTCAATCTCTATACGTAAAGTACGTACATCGACACCTGCACTTTTCAATAATGGAATAATGGAATTTCCATTTTGATTTAACAGCGCCATCATTATATGTATTGGTTCAATAAATTGATGATCTCGTCCTAATGCTATTGATTGAGCATCAGCAATAGATTCTTGGAATGATTGGGTAAACCGGTCTAAACGCATAAATGTTCTCCTGCCATGTTACTGGGCTTATTTGTATTGAACACACTTTGAAATAGTTACCATTAATATTAGGACACTAATCCACTTTTTCAACAGGGAATTAAATACAACCATGATTTACAACAAGTAAACTGAGTTTTTATTGATGGCATATAAATTGGTAAATTACAATAAGGCGATAATGGTTGCCATGCGGCCAGTGATAGGCGTTTTTCGATAGGAGTAATATTTTTTTGGTTCTGAATAAGTACATTCTGACAAAGTACTTATTTGCTTAATGCCTAAACTATTTAACTGCAGTGTTGCTATTTCATGTAAGTTTGCTAAATATTTACCGTTGCCTTGCTTACTAAAAGCCTGTGAAAATATATTGTCTTGTTCAACAAAGGCCATTTGGACTTCGCCTCCCACTTCAAAAGCTTCTTTGCCAATACAAGGACCTAGCCAAGCATAAATTTTGTCTGCCGCCGTGTGCATTTTATTGACAGTATTAGAAATAATGTTGGCAGCTAAAGGACGCCAACCACCGTGAATTGCCGCTATTTCATCACCTTGATTTGATATTAATAAAATAGGCAAACAATCTGCTGTCATTATAGCCAAGGCAATATTTTTTTCACGAGTAACCATTGCATCACCAATAATAACTTGATTAGTGACACTTGTTATTTCAGCTACCGAATTGCCATGTACTTGTTCAAGCCATTGAATACGAGTTTTGGAAGGAAGTAATTCTTGTAAACATAGTCGATTATGTTCAACCTGCTTAGTAAAATCCCCCACATGTAGGCCTAAATTAAAGTGGTTATAAGCAGTATTATTCTCACTAGCACTTTTATTTGGCGATACACGGGTGGTTTGCAACCCTAGCACTTTGTTATCAAGGTCTGTGCTTTCTAATTGTGAATTTACAGGCCATTGAACAAACTCAATTGCTGAGTTTGCTTTAGTATTCAACGTTGCTAGGTATTGTTCTTTAATACTTAATACTCTTCTTGAGCATTAAGTTTGTTATCGGCTTGCAACAGCTCAACTAATTCAACAAAATCATCGGGTAAATCTGCATGCCAAGTCATTAACTCTCCTGTAATAGGATGATACAAAGACAACATAGCGGCATGCAACGCTTGGCGCTTGAAACTACGTAACTTTTCTAACAACTCTGGCGTAGCATTTTTAGGTGGACGTGGTCTGCCACCATATCCTTGGTCGCCAACCAGTGGATGAGTAATATGTGACATATGTACGCGAATTTGATGAGTACGTCCGGTTTCAAGGCGTAAACGTAATCGCGTATGAAGGCGGTATTTTTCCATAACACGATAATGTGTTACCGATGGTCTACCTGATATAACAACGCCCATAAGCGTGCGTTTAGTTGGATGACGTCCTATGGGTTCATCCACAAGACCTCCAGCGGTCATTAAACCATTGGCTACGGCTTCATATTCTCGGGTTATTTCTCTTAATTGTAACGCTTCGACTAAGTTGGTTTGTGCTGCAATAGTCTTGGCAACCACCATTAAACCAGTCGTGTCTTTATCTAAACGATGTACGATACCAGCACGAGGGACTATTTCTATTGCAGGGTAATGATGTAATAGTGCATTTAGTACTGTGCCATCAGGATTACCTGCCCCCGGATGAACAACTAAGCCAGCAGGTTTATTAATGACTAAAATAAAATCATCTTCGTATACAATGTCTAATTCTATATTTTGCCCTTCAAATCGCTGTTCAGCTTCGATTTCGGCATTAATAGCAATAGTTTCGCCGCCATACATTTTTTCGCGTGGGCGCGGTATTACTTCACCATTGACGATAACACTGCCAGCTAAGATCCAATCTTTTAACCTTGAACGTGAATAGTCAGGGAACATTATCGCCAATGTTTGGTCTAAACGTTTACCTAAACACGAATCAGGAACAATATCTTTATGTTGAATTATTTCAGCCATTAAACTCTCTTTAAATTTTTAACGTTGTGCAACTCATCATTGTACTAGCGAAAATGCTAGGTTAGAATGCCTATACTAAAGTATGCACTAAGTAGATTACTCTCATTTTACCCTTTTTATTAAGGGCTTTCATACTTATTTAACCAGAATAAAAGGCGTAATAACTAATTCTATGGAAAAACTTACAAAAAAAATAATTTTTATCGTATTTGCGCTAGTTTTGGCTGGCTGTTCTTCATCTGAAAAGGAGCTTGAAAAAGTACCTGATAAATCTGCACAAGCATTATTTGTAGATGCAAGAACATCACTAGATAATGGTTTATATCAAAAAGCTATTTCAACCTTAAGTGCTATTGATTCACGCTTTCCTTTTGGTCCAATCTCTCACCAAGTGCAACTAGATTTGATCTATGCATATTATAAAGTGGGTGATTCAGCACAAGGCATCGCCCTAACTGATCGATTTTTACGATTAAATCCAGATAATCCCAATGTTGATTATGTTTACTATATGCGTGCATTAATAAATATATCAACTGAAGATAATTTATTTCAAGACATTGTTGGTATAGACCGTTCCGATAGAGATCCTAGCGCATCCCGTGAAGCATTTAATGACTTAAAGCGCGTAGTAACTGACTATCCTGAAAGTAAATATGCCGCAGATTCTCGTCAGCGCATGATTGGAATAAAATCGCGTTTAGCCAAATATGAACTATCTGTTGCTAATTTCTATTTAAAGCGTGAAGCCTATGCATCAGCGGCAAACCGAGGTAGATATATTATTGAATACTTTACTCCTAGCCCTGTAGTGGAACCAGCGTTAGAAATAATGATTGAGTGTTATGATAAACTTGGGTTAATTGATTTAAAGAAAAACACTCTACAAGTATTAGCCGCAAACTATCCAAACAACTCACTTGTTAACTAAGGCTGAGTCACGGGTAAGGGCAGTTTTGAGTTACGAAGTACACACTAACAGCGTTTTTCTTCGCGACTCAAAGCTAACAATTTGTGAAATTCAAAACGATTCATCCGTAACAGTTCTATATCGCTTCTTGGTTTTCTTCACCTGTTCTAATGCGAATAATACGCTCGACATTGGTAATAAAGACTTTACCATCACCAATTTTACCTGTTTGTGCTGTTTCTAAAATAGCATTTATACAACGTTCAACATCTTCTTTGGCAATAACAATTTCCAGTTTTACTTTCGGTAAAAAATCAACCATATATTCTGCACCGCGATACAATTCAGTATGCCCCTTTTGCCGACCAAAGCCTTTAACCTCAGATACAGTCATACCAGTAACACCAATTTCGCCCAACGCCTCTCTTACATCATCCAATTTGAATGGCTTAATGATAGCTTCAATTTTTTTCATAGTATTTCTCAGTTAAAAGTCCATTATTAGTTATTAGTTA
>DPHE01000004.1:1275-11436 GCA_003521815.1 Colwellia sp. | reverse complement strand
TTATTAGTTATTAGTTACATTACAACGCGTTTATGATTATATTTCAATAAACAGTTGTTATTATTTAGCTAACACATTTATTTTGTTACTATGGTGTTCATTTAATATTCACATAGTAAAGTAGGAACCCCATGGATCAGCAAGCAATTATTGATGAGATGAAAGTGTTACCTGAAATCGATATTCAATTTGAGATTCGTCGTCGTATTGAGTTTATAAAATCCACACTAGAAAATTCAGGTTTAAAAACATTAATACTTGGTATTAGTGGCGGGGTTGATTCCTCTACTTGTGGTCGATTGGCTCAGCTTGCCATCACAGAATTAAATGCTGAACTAAATAAAAAGCTTAATACCTATAGTGAAAATGCGTTCCAATTTATTGCTGTCCGGTTGCCTTATGCTGTTCAAGCAGATGAAGATGATGCGCAACAAGCAGTAAACTTTATTCAACCTACTCACTGTTTAACTACTAATGTACTTGATGGTGTGAATGGTATTCACCAGCAAGTTATTAACGCACTTTCTAGTGCCAATTTACTCTCAGCATCAAAAAACAAAATAGACTTTTCAAAAGGTAATGTAAAAGCACGTGCGCGCATGGCCTCTCAATACCATATTGCAGGGATTGTTGGTGGTTTAGTGTTAGGTACAGATCATAGCGCAGAAAATATTACTGGGTTTTTTACTAAATGGGGAGACGGTGCCTGCGATTTAGCGCCATTGTTTGGCCTTTCTAAGCGACAAGTTAGAATGTTAGCTAAACATTTAGGAGCACCCTCTATTTTAGTTGATAAAGCTCCTACAGCTGATTTAGAAGATTTAGAACCAGGTAAAACCGATGAAGATGCCTTAGGCATTAGTTATGACCAACTTGATAACTTCCTGGAAGGTAAGGAAGTATCTACGCAAGTACGTGATCATATTATTAATATTTATCAAAAAACGCAGCATAAGCGCCAGCCTATTCCTACTGTTTATGATTAACACTTATTTAGTGGCTTAATAGCTGGTAAATTATAATTAGCAAAATCCTTTTTTCTTAACTATACCTAATTTAGAAGGAAGTTATTTAAAATGGATTTTATGCTTAAACTTATCTACCCTATTACCTCAAATACCCTCATTAAAGGTTTCACTCTGATAGAATTAATGGTTTCAGTTTCTCTTACTTCAATACTTGCTGCAATCGCCTTTCCTCATTTTAGTGATTTTATTATTAAAATACGTGTCGATAATGAAATTTCTAAATTACATCGCACGCTACTCATTACAAGAAATACCGCCATTAATACTGGCCAAAAAGCCATAATCTGTCCATTAAATAATAATTTTCAGTGCACCATTCAATGGCAAAATGAATTAAGTGTATTTGTTGATGTGAATAACAATAAAATGATTGATGTTAATGAAAAGATAATCCACATAAGACCTGCAATACCCACTGGCGATGAACTTTTTTATGGAAAAGGGAGAAATAAAATAACGTTTAAACCAACAGGGCAACTGAGTGGCCTAGCAAATGGTACTTTTCGGTATTGCCCACAAAACCACAAAAAAAATTCCAGAGGAATTATTGTTGCACGCTCAGGTAGAGTGTATCAATCAAGCGATGTTGATAATGATAGTATTGATGAAAACCGAGGAAACAAAGAAATCAACTGTGAATAAACACCCGGAGTGGTTAAAATACAAGCGCTAGCGACTTA
Organism: Colwellia sp.; assembly: GCA_003521815.1. Taxonomy (GTDB): domain Bacteria; phylum Pseudomonadota; class Gammaproteobacteria; order Enterobacterales; family Alteromonadaceae; genus Colwellia. The sequence continues at coordinate 9,728 of DPHE01000004.1, read as the reverse complement.
GATAATTAAATGCTATAAATATGGAAACTGTAAGCCGTATTTAATGGATAAATTATGGATATCATTAGTGGGATTCCACCCTTCGGTATTTTTTTTTCTTATTATAGACAAGGATTTACTTTAATAGAACTCATAGTAGTGATTGCCATTGTCGGAATTTTATCTTCGATAGCATTGCCAAATATGAGTGATTTTTTAGTTAAAATGCGTGTTGACAATCAAGTAACTGAAATACAACGCTTGTTATTAACTGCTAGAAACATGGCGATAAATACAGGGAAAAACACCACTGTTTGTCCTCTTTCAAATGGAGTCTGCACAACAAATTGGCAAAATGAAATCAGCATTTTTACTAATGGTGCTAATGACAATAATAAATATGAAACGCCTACTGATGAACTAATTAATGTTAAAGAAGCCATAAAAATAGGTGATAAACTACAATATGCTCACAAAAGTATTACATACTCTCCTGCAGGACGATTAGTAGCACCAACGGTAGTAAGTATTTTTAAATATTGTCCAAAAGATAAAACCGATATATCTAGAGGAATAGATCTTTCAATCTCTGGTCGAAGTTACATCAGCGCAGATATTGATAGTGATGGCAAAGATGAAGATAGAGATGGAAATGAAATAACCTGCATTTAATTGTTGATAGACTAAAACCCAAATTAAAAATTACCTCGCTGTTTTTGCATCAACTATTTTAGCTTTACTGCCTTTAAAATCATCTCTTAATAAAACGCATTCATAGACTTTATAAATTTTAACTTTTTGTTTTGAGTTAGGCACCATGACTTTGCGGCCTATGATTGATTTTGACAAGATTGATACTTTATTTTGAGATACATTCCAAAAGCTAACCCTTTCTCCACCTCCTACTAATTCTACAAAGCACTTAACATCAACTTTTTTATTTTCTTTCTCTAATGGCTTTGCTTCTATACCAAAGCTAAATATGAACATAATCACTAAAGGGATAACTTTCATTGAGTTTTTTGTGTCAATAGTCATCTTATTTCTCCCAACATATTTCAGGAGTCTTAGTTCCTATTTCATCAACAGTAAGTGTGGTGCAACCTGTATCACTTGTTTGATTATTCTGAGCTTCAGCTTTTAAGGTAAATGTAGTTGCCGTTTGATCTGAAACTGAAATAATATAATTTTCTGAATTAGTTTTTATAGTCACAGTACTTTTACCTAAACCTTTCATGTTGGCGGCATAAAATCGACTATCAACATACACTTGCTCTTGTAGGTTAGCGTAACGCAATAACTCACGTTGCCCTTCACTTCGATTCGATCGAGTAATGAAATCTGTATATGATGGGTAAGCAATACTCGCTAAAATCCCAATAATTGCCACAGTGATCATCAACTCTATTAAAGTGAAACCATAGCTGTTTGGTTGCTTTTTCATGATGGACATTTCCAAGAGTAATTAATAGCTATCTAAGCTGTTGCTATTCTTCTGTAATATAAAGATAAGTACGCATGGTTTTCAGGGTGAAGTCTACTGGAATAATAGCATCTCCAACAATAATATCCCCAGAAACCTCTGATGTAGAATCATTTGGGTCCTCAGGCAATACAATTAAAGTAGGCACTCCTAATAGTTCACTATTGATATCTATATAGCGCTGATCATCACTGCGAACATTTTTAATGATTTTATGTTTTTTGATCCCTAAAGCTAGATCAATAGCTAATAGTGATCCAATTCCAGTAGGCGGTTTACACCCTTCTAACTCAGCCGCAAAGACTGGTGGGGTGTAAGTGGTAAAATAAGCGACACCATTAATGGCAAGCGCTTCTGCTGAACTTTTTTCACCGCCTTCTTGTAAGTCGATATACCAACCTGATTTAGCACTAACATTACGCTGTAAAGTATCGAGAGCTTGACTAGTCATTGTCGCCATATTTTTAAATGGGTCATTGGTATAATTATACAAATCAGCTTCAACAATCGTATTTGGTGTTGCAGGACTCGTAGATGAAGAAAAAGTCTGCGTTTTTATATATTTATCTTTAATCATAAAGACACTATCTTTAGTATCTTGGCCTAACGGATTAGACCTATCACCACTACCAATAAGAATTGCATCATAAGGAATTTCTTGATGAACGCTAATCGTTTTAGTTGCACCCTCTTCATCTATTATGGTTGTTTCCACCGTTTCGGAAATAAAAGTCCTCACAATTGATGGTTCATAAAAGAAACGTCTATCAGTTAGATTAGTTGTTCCACCTAAACTTGCTAATTTGAACACCGAAAAATCAGCTTTGGTATCACCTGGCATATCAACTCGCCAAACATTTCCCCCCGTATCAGCTGCGTATAAGCGATCAGTTAAGCCATTTCCTGTGCTGTCTAACAAACCAATACCCGCTGTAATACTATCCGTACCAGCAAAAGTCGTATCCCCACCTGATGGGGCCATACTCCATTTCAAAGTACCTGTTTCCGCATCTAACATATACACAGCATTACCTTTGAGATCATCAGTACCAACATTATCACGGTCTTTATTAGTATCATAGCCACCACCAATAAAAACGACAGGGCTGGCAACATCACCTGAAGCATTAAGCTTTGAATAACCAACTTTAGGTTTAGACCAAGACTGACCTAACAAGTTAAAACCTAAACTAGTATCATCTTTTTTCCACATTAACGTTGGCGCAATATCAGGGTTACTAATATCTAACGCATAATATGAGCTACCACCACGGCGTAATCCAAAGAAAATCCAAGCGGTGTCATCTCCATCAATTGCCCCATCACCACCGATATCATTTAACAAAACAGTAATTTCGCCATCAATACCGTAAATTTTATCAACCGACGAGTAATTGTTCCGTAAGGATTTAATGTTGCCAATAAATTCTTTTGGCATAAAAGCCCAATTTTCTTTTACAGTAGTGCCACTATCTTCGAACATGTGCAAAGCACCCGCATTAGTTCCCACAACAATTCTGATGCTGTCGCCATAATTAACAACTAAAGGCTTTGAATGTAGTGGGTCACCAAAAACATCGTTACGCATATCCGTGAAACTTTTATCATTATCATCATCATCGACATCCATGCCTTTAGTCCAATTGATCATTTTATCAATTTCGGAACTTTCAATATCATTACCATCATTATCTGTAGCACCTGCAACGCCCAATTTCGAAGCAAGACCTGCTTGGTTGGTAAAAGCAGTTTCTAAGTTTGTTCGGTCAAAAGTAATTAAAGAGTTACCATTGCCATCATCTAAATAAATTGTTCTATCACTTACTTGTTTGGTATTGAACCATGATGCAACCCCCCCTTTACCGACTGTATCTCCATCAATACTTGGTGACCAGTAACTTTTTACCGTAGGACAAAAAGTTCTGATCCCATTTTCGTTTTCACAGATAGCTTGCACACCACCGACACCTGTTAATTCACCATTTACCGCTTTATATTTTTTTAAATTACCTTGCCATCTAGGACTGTTTTGAGGATCAAACATAGCATAATAAACTGAGTCTAAAGTTTGAGTTCTATCAAAGTTATTGGCAGCAACAGAAGCTGATGTTAAACTATCGTTACCGGGTTGAAGTCCACTTAATATATTAGTCAAAGCCGCAGTTAAATCTAGGCCAGTCTGAGCAAAAATAAATTCACCTTGACCGCGAATAGCCGTTTCTTCTAATAATGCCTTTGCATCATCAGCACCGCTACTAAAGCCAATAGTATGAGTTAAAACCGTTTGAATTCCAGCTAAATCAGGATTCACATCATAAGTGCTCATCCAACCGGCTAGCGCTGGCAAATAGCTATTGCTGCCATCCGCGGTGTAAGGATCATTATTAAAATCAGTTGTCTCATCAGTAAAAGCGACATCGATCATCACTGGATTACCATATGCATCAAATTCAGGATAATGATCAGAATCAGTTTTTTGCACTTTAGATTTTAACGCTAATATTTTACTATTTGCGCCAGAATCATACGTTGGCTCACCATCAGTAATTAAAATGACATGAGAAACGCTATTTGCACAATCACTAAAAGGAGAAATATAACTTCCATCTGCTTCAATAGTTGTATCTCTAGGGGGAGTATTTTTAACATATCTACCAGGTCCACTACCAACATCTATATCATCATCACCAAAGTCAACGATACCAGCTGAAAAATACTGATTAGCTTCATAAAGAGACTCACATAAAGGCGTCCAAGTTTCACTGGTTAATTGATCATTGATAACATCAAGTAAAGAGGCACGATTAGTCGCTGTCATTTTTTTTATGCCTAAGGCAATACGCCCACCATTGCCATCCCTAGTAAGATCACCTTTATCATAATTAAAAATTTCAAGCCCGAAATTAATAGATGGCGTGGTATTTATGACACTCGTCATACTATCTTGTGCCGTTTTCATCCTAGCTTGTTCAATTTTTTCTTTAGTGGTTGTGTGATACCAGCGTAAGTAATTTGCCGTATACAAAGTCACATAACTACCAGAAGACCAATCAACATTTGTACTAACTTTATTCTCAGAATGATAAATAGGGTTCTTTTTAGTACCTTGTTCATCTACAGGATAACCCGCAGCAATTCCAGTAGCATTTACTACGGTTCCCTCATTGATAACAATATCAGCACTATCTTCTATGTAGGCATCATCTTCACAGTCAATTACTTCTATATTAAGACCATTATTAGAAGGAACTTCTTCCCAAGAGCCGGTTTGACCTTGATAGGTATATTCACGAATACGTCCAGTGTAATAACCATATTTAGCTAATAAATCTATGGAGGTTTCACAGCTATTAATAGCTGCTAAAAAGCGCCTAGCATCACTTGGGCTGTCAGGAATCGTTGAAGAGCCGTCAGCTCCCCCAACATTGAAATAAGTAGCTGTGTCATTATAGGCATGAGATGAGTCTTCAGGCTCGTAATGATCAGGCACAGTTTGACCATCTTTCAAATAAGGAGCATTGACCTCGTCAATGGTAGCCATGCTACCCGAATTATCAAAAATAATTAATACTTTGGTGCTCTTTCCTGCCTCCCTTACAACATCACTGATATATAGTTCAATGTCTTCAGCCAATGACAAAGGTGTTGTTGCTATTGCAGATATAGCCAATAAACTTAATACTATTAATTTTTTCATGATAAACCCCCTATATGGAAGACATTTCTATTCATTACCTAACTGAAAATAGTGATCACTGTTATTTTAATAAATGTTGTACTATGCCTGAATTCACCTCTACCCTACTCATTTTATTTCGGCCATATTTTTTATTGATTTGTATACGTAAAACGTTACAAGTAAACACCTGAGCTGATGAGGCAAATTTAGAGTGGGGGCAATCTGCCTGAAGCTGAAATTTGTTATTCGCAAGATCAAGTGTTGCCGCACCAATATCACCATCTTTATTCGTTTTAGTAAGCTCTGCTATTATATCTTTAGCACCATATTGAAAAGTGGCTACTGGTTGAGAAAAGCCGTTATTACCCATACTACCTGTGACTTGTAAAAATATATACTCATCAACAGTACTAACAACCTCTTGTTCTACAACAGTTTTTTCCTCACTAGCTCCTGACATTTTCATATCGGTAGTCGTATTTTGCATTAGCGCTGCAGCAACAGCGGTTAAGGCAACTAAAAACACTAAAGAGATAATTAACACGACTCCTTTTTGCTTATTCATACAGCATGTTAAGTGATTTGATGTAAGGAGTGGAACTACCATGAATCGACCCTCGCATTATACAATGTCACGGTAGAACTAAATAACAATCGTCGATTATGATCATTAAAAGTGATACCTTTACCATCATTTAAATCACCTAAAAAGTAAGTGTTATTATTTATATAATTATTATCAGGTAAAACATTTCGTGCTAGCACATATATTTTCACCGCTATTATTTTTGTGCCACCTGTATTATCCCACATAGCTTCTGTCACATTGTCGGCTGACACAAAATTATCCACCACTCCATACCCTGCTGCATCAGGATCTGTATCCGCATCATAACCATACATAAAACGAATCATTTCAATACCGTCGATAATAGGAGCGAACGACATTCTTGTTGTTAATTGCCCTTGCATTAACACTGGCACTTTATTATTACCTTGGTTTTCTTCACGAATATAATAAACATGGTGTTGATACTGCCAGACTCTACTGTTATCTACAGCAGGCAAAGCACCACTAGCAAACAAAATACCATCATTGCTGTTAGCAACTAAGTGATAATTTCCCGCCGGAGCAGGATCGAGAGGATCACCTAAACCATCAACTAAAGCATCGGCTAACACTCTCTTTATTTGTATCACATCTGAACCAATTTTAGCATCCGCAAAGCAGCCCATAGGATTCGCACGGCTAACAGTTTCTCCCCATATAGTACGAAACGATCCTGTCGCTAGCGGAAACGAATTATTATTTACTCCTCCTCCATTACAATCATTAGCTGGGGCAGCCAGTGTATGGTTTATGCTAGAGAGATCAAAGGTTCCCGTATAATCTCCCCAAAAATCTTGTTTTGAAAGATCATTTGTTAATACGCTCATAGCAAATCGACCATTCTCTTGAAGCTCTCCAAAACTTGACGTTTCTGTAACCGTAGTCCTCATACCAACAAAAATACTTAACACACCCGCAAATATTACTAAGCCTATTACCAAAGCAATAAAGACTTCTAACAAACTAAATCCTTGTTGATATGTGTTATTAATGTTCTTCATACTTATCACTACTTGCTATTTTATTAAAAGATAAAGCCTTCAACTAATACTTGGCGACGTTGCTTGCCTGAAGCACCACAGCCTTCTGTACTACCATCCACTGTTACCGTCCTGCCTTGCCAAGTAACGACTACGGTTACTGCATTATTACTTACATCCACACAGGCTCTAGCATCCACTAAGCCACCCGCATGATTTCCCCCTAAAAGAACATCACCACCGGTTAAAGCTAATTCAAACTCATCTATATTGGTTTGTGTAAATACCGAGCAACCACCTGAACAGGTAACACCTTTACCATACTCTGTACTTATGTAGGCATTTAAAATGCTAGCATCATCACTGCGCATACGCTCAATAATATCTTGCGCCAGACTAGAGGCTAATGAACGCTGCATTGCATCAAAACTACCTTTTTTAGCCGTGGCTTGCATAGCCACAGCACCTAAAATACCTGTAACCATAATAAATAAGGCAATTAAAACTTCGATAAAAGTCATGCCTTTTTGTTTACCAGCACTTTTTTTGAGACCGTGAGTACTGAGACGCTGAGTATTAATACGTTGAGGCATTAGCTTCTCTCTTGATAAGTTGACTCTTCTTATTACCTAATATTGTATCGAAAAAAGGTATAAGAACTAACTGTAAAAAAGTAGGCTTGAAAAGAGTATTTATTAGTTGGAGGGATGTAAAAACAAGTTCTTTTAGTAAATAAATATTGTTACGTTTTGATAAAACATTATGTGTGAGGATGATTACTTTTAAAATAACTGTATTTGAGCCCGCCCCCTTTTTAGCAATAAAAAAAGAAGGAGCCAATTTGGCATTGGCTAAAGACTCTTGGAAAAATTCATATGTGCTAAAAATCACTATCCTGAAAAACATTAGCCCATATCCTTATTGTCTGTATAATTTCTTCCTTAAAAATACATTCGAAACATACGCCTGTATACTTAATAGTTACTATAACTATCCATGCTTCCTAGATATAATAATCACATCAAAAGTGGTTAAATTACAATCAACTTAAGATTAGCGCAATTCTACAGGTACTGCAAAGACAATATTTTCTTTGCGACCAGGATGCTCATTAACCTCTTGACCGCCATAGTCTTTTAATAATTCGATAACTTGCTTTACTAATATTGCTGGAGCTGATGCGCCTGCAGTAACACCAATTTTATTAACACCTTCTAACCAGGACGTCTCAATGTTGTCTGCTGTATCAATAAGGTAAGATGTTGTTCCCATTTTTTCAGCGACTTCTCTTAGACGATTAGAATTCGAACTATTTTTTGCACCAACGACTAATAAAAGGTCTACTTGGCTAGCGATAGCACGAACAGCATCTTGACGATTTTGAGTTGCATAACAAATATCATCCTTACGAGGTCCTTCAATTAAAGGAAATTTAGCTCGAAGTGCATCAATTACATCAGAAGTGTCATCAACTGATAATGTTGTTTGGCTACAAAAATAAAGTTTTCCTGGATCTTTGACTTCAAGGTTTAAGACATCGTCTGCTGATTCAACTAAGTAAATCCCAGCTGAGTCGCTATCATACTGCCCCATGGTGCCTTCAACTTCTGGATGTCCTACATGACCAATGAGTACACACTCAATGTTCTTACGACTCACACGACTAACTTCCATATGAACTTTAGTCACCAATGGACATGTCGCATCAAATACTTTTAAGTC
>DPHE01000004.1:0-1031 GCA_003521815.1 Colwellia sp. | reverse complement strand
CAAGCTCTTCAACAAAAATAGCACCTCGATTCTTAAGACCATCAACCACAAATTTGTTATGCACAACTTCATGGCGCACATAAATAGGTGCACCAAATAAGTCTAACGCTCTGTCAACAATACTAATAGCTCGGTCAACACCGGCACAAAAACCACGAGGGTTCGCTAAAATAATTTCCATAACATTCTCAATATCATTTGCTAGTGATCAGCTACAAGTTAAAAGCCATGTGTTTCGAAGTAAAATCAGTTCGTCACTCAATACTATAAACGTGTCACTTAAATTTACAATATTTCTACTAAATCAATCACAAAAGTCACGGCTTGACCCGCTAATGGATGATTAAAATCAATAGTCACCGAATTACCGTTAACTTCTTGAATCATGCCCGGTAATTCACCACCTGGTTGAGAAAAAGTGATAATGTTACCGACCTTTGCAGGGACTTCCGCTGAAAACTTATTAATATCCATATAATGGATATTATCAGGATTAGATTCGCCAAAAGCATCGACAGCTTCAAGCGAAAACTCCCTGCTATCACCCGTAGTCATACCCAATAATTGTGCTTCAAAAGCAGCAGAAATACTCTGGTCACCCATAATGATTTTAGCCGGTTTGTTGTTTACTTTCGTACTATCGGCAGCTGAGCCATCACTCAACTTCATAGTGATGTGTACTAAAATTGTTGAATCAGCTTTAATTGTTATTTTGTTTGTCATTTTTTATCTTCTTATCTATTGTCGCACTTAAGTACGACTTATATTCTAATCGTTATGTTCAGCCGTAAAAGACTCTAAAATAATCAAGGCAGCACCAATGAAAATCATTGAATCAGCAACATTAAAAGCAGGAAAATGATTACCAGACCAATGAAAATCCAAAAAGTCGATAACATAACCAAACAAAGCACGATCAATTAAATTTCCTATTGCACCACTTAGCATCAATGCAACAGCAATACTTAATAATGTTTGGGATTTAGGAGTTTTTCCTAACCAGACAATAAAAACAATGCAGGCAATAGCCG
>DPHE01000057.1:5613-19941 GCA_003521815.1 Colwellia sp. | reverse complement strand
TACCTAGGCGAACTAAAATAAGCGTTGTAAGACAATGACTTGTGAAATAAACACGCCGTGCACTATTCGACCCTTCAACGAGCTCAGGATGAACAGAAAAATGTGAGCCCCGTTTATGTCAGTGCAGTGGTTAAGTCGAACTAAAACTGTTCCTACTAAGTATCTTAGTTCGCTTTGTGCCCGAGGGACTATTTATTATCAGGTAATAAACTTCTCACTTGGTTAAGCGCTTCAACTGAAAATCCCTCATCGTACATATATAACACTATTCCGTTTTCATTTAACAGTACCACTCTGGCACTATTTGGATTTTCATTACCGGTGTATGCTTGTACCTTTTCACCGTCTTGGTAAACAGTAATAACACCTTTCCATAATGATTTAGGAATACCTGCGCGCATACCATTGTCGATCATTGTGCTAAACATCTGTGGAAACAAGCCCTGAATCGTCGGTATTTCATAAACATCGACTATAGTATTTGTCATATCCAAACCAATTAACCATCTATCAATATCAAACTGTGAATTTTGCTTATATCCAATTAATAATAAAGTGGTTTTACCCTTAAAATCTTCTGGGATATTAACAACTTTCTTTTCAAGGCTTTCACCAATTATGGATGGAAAGGACTGTCCTGTAATAGATTGGTTTGCATAATTAGTGCTGCAGCCGAGGGTTAAGAAAGCAAAAATACAAATAAGTAAGAGTCTCATTAAAAATTCCTTGTGAGTTAATATAAATGACATTTACTAGAATAAAATATTAGTACGTTATTTTAATGTGTTTAGTTCACAATTTTATACTAAGATTTGACCCTATAATCAATCCAAAAGGTTAGTTGTAACGTATATTAGATATAATACTTAACGTTCGATACATAAAAAACAAAATTATGATTAGTAAACTTATATTCTGCCTAACTTTATTACTACCTGTTTCTTCATATGCTGAAAAACGCAAAGACAGCTCAGGTTTTTTTATATGGTCTTGGTTTAAGTACCAACAAAGAAATTTATAAAGGCTATGATAGACGAAATATACTTTTACCTATCATAGGATATAAAGGCGAAAAACTTAATGTATTTGGACCATTCGTTAGTTATGAAGTAGAAAAAATTGCGGGCATTAAAATTTTAGTTCAAGCAGCACCTAGATTTCAAGGATTTGATAATACAGATAGTTATATTTTTGAAGGCATGGCCGATAGAAAATTCTCTATGGACGCCGGTATTGGCTTAAATTATCAAAAGAATGATTGGAAATTAAATTTTTCATCAATGTTTGATGTGTTGAACCGATCAAGCGGTATGGAACTTACCTCATCTATTGGCCATACTTTTCGTTTCGGCTCTTTTTTTGTAGAGCCTAGAATTACATTTAGCTATTTGGATAGTAATCATGTTGATTATTACTATGGCGTTGGCAAGGAAGAAGTTAATGTGAATAGAACAGAATATGTGGGTGAGAGTGCCTTAAATACAGGTATTGGGATTTCAATGTCTACGCCTATATTTTTGGGTGGCTATACCCAAATTAATATTCAGCGTACCTGGTTTGATTCAGTAATTACCGACAGTCCATTAGTTGAAGACCATTCTAATTTGATTATCAGACTTTTATACACCAGAACCTTTAACATTTGTTAGTAGTCTAAAATGAGGTTTCAAACGTATAAGTAGAAAAGTTATTAACTATTATTCTTATGCTGTTCAATTTAATCGGTTTTAATATATCTTGGTTTGGCTTAGTTCTTTTAGGACAAAGCTTTATTCCGTTTGCTTTATTTTGGCTTGGTTTACATCTGTACTTTTGCAAGAGTTCTCTAGCTGAATTTAAATTAATATTATCGGTAACATTTATTGGTACCTTGGTTGACTCAATATTGTTGTTCGCTGATGTTTTGGTGTTTACTGATAGTTTAATTATTCCATTCTGGCTGATAACACTGTGGACTTGCTTTGCAGCAACAATAGCTCACAGTTTAAAATTTTTAGCATCTTCAAAAAAATTACAATTCATCATTGGATTTATTTTTCCTCCGCTAAGCTATATAGGCGGTGCTTCTTTATCAGCAGTTAAGTTTGGATATGATCTATTGGTAACTTATTTTATATTCGCGTCTATTTGGGGTGTTTTAATCGTGTTGTTCTTTTCTTTAAAAGAAAGGTTTTATTCTCAAGATATTCAGGAGGCTGCAAATGATTAAGTTGTTTTTTATTACTTATTTATGGATTTTCTCATCAGCTGCTCTAGCAGATAATAATGAAAATAGTTTAGCGGTAGGTAAGTTAGCGATACACACGTTACCTAAAGACTTTAGCCAACTAAATTTTAAAGAGGTTGGCAGCGCTAAATTTTCAGTCTTATTTTGGGATATCTATAACAGTACCCTTTATACAGAATCAGGGAGTTATTCACATAAAAATTCACCTGATTCGCTTCTTTTTGAAATAGAGTACTTAAAAGATATTAAAACAAATGATTTAGTCGACCGCACTGTTCAGCAATGGAAATACCTAGATATTCCTGAGCCAGAGTACAGTAAATTTATTCCAACATTAAAAGCCATATGGCCAGATATAGTATCAGGAGATAAACTGTCTATGTTAGTGCTAAATAATCAATCAGTATTCTATTTTAATGATGTAAAAGTAGGGAGCATTGAGGAGAAAGAGTTTAGTGAACTCTTTCTAGCTATATGGCTTTCACCCAAAACTAGCCAAACAAAGTTAAGAAATCAATTACTTGGAAAAACAAAATAATGTCAAAAACTTTCAAAACTATATTGCTATCTATATCGTTCATTTTCATTACCAGTTGCAGTTCTGAACTTTCTGATTATCAAGAAACCAATCCTAAATTTGATATTAAACATTACTTTACCGGAGATCTTCTCGCATGGGGAATGGTGCAAGATTATTCAAAAAAAGTTACACGTCGGTTCTGCGTTGAGTTAACGGGTAGATGGAATAATAACCAAGGTGAACTCGCTGAAGTGTTTTATTTCGATGATGGTGAAGTCAGCTATAGAAATTGGCAGCTAACTAAGCAATTAAATGATGAATATACCGGCTCAGCAGAAGACGTTGTTGGCATAGCTAAAGGAAAACAATCAGGCTTTGCATTTCAGTGGCAGTATCAGTTATTAGTCCCAATCGATGACGAGATATACACATTTGATATGGATGATTGGATGTATCAAATTGATGATAATCGCGTTTTTAATCGTACTACAATGAATAAATTTGGTGTGAAAGTAGCTGAGATTACGTTGTTTTTTGATAAAAGCACACTAGCTAAAAAATGTTTATAAAAAACAACGTAATTAGTACCGCAACTTACTTTATTAAATTAGTTAGTGCCTCTTCAACTTTAGAGTACTTAAACGAAAAACCAGAATTTGTTAACTTGTCAGGTACAACATTTTGACCAAACAATAAAAGATCTGACATCTCACCTAATAGTGTTTTTAATAGCCATGGAGGTGTTGATAAAAGACAAGGACGACTTAATGTAGAAGCTAAAGCATGAGTAAATTGATAGTTGTTAACAGGATTTGGCGCGGTTAAGTTTATAGCACCCTGTAACGTTTCATTTTTTTCTATATGTGATATTGCGGCAACCATATCCTCTAAATGAATCCAAGACATCATTTGTTCTCCATCACCTATTTTACCACCCAAGCCCAATTTAAAAGGCGGTATCATTTTTCCTAAAGCACCGCTCTTTTTAGCCAACACAATACCTGTGCGTAAAATAGCAACTCTGGTTTTGTTTGTTGCTGCACTTAACGCAATATTCTCCCATTCTGAACAGACATGGTGCGTGAATTCGTGATGAAAGTCTTCAAAACTTTCGTTTATCGGTTGTTTATTTTGTCTGCCATAAATACCAATAGCACTGCCTGAAATAAAGACACTTGGTGGGTTTTTAGCCTGACTAATAAGTTCAACTAGGTGTTGGGTAATATTCCAGCGACTTTGGCATATATTATCTTTTTGGGTGTCAGACCAGCGTTTATCTGCGATAGGTTCACCGGCTAAATTCAATATAATATCACTGCTCTCAATATCATCTATTTCCAAGTCATCAATACAGTTGATCGAATTACCTAATATTTTTTTAGTATTTAGTTTATTTCTAGTAAGTACGGTTATTTGTGAATTACTCTCGGCTAAGCTTTCAATAAAAGCTCTGCCTATTAGTCCTGTACCGCCAGTTATTAGATAATGCATAGTCAATCCTTCATTGTTGTTTTAACTACTTTAATAAGAATACGAGGCTTGTCACTTTAAGATCACCATTAAAAATGTATTTAACCTGAATTCGGCTTAATAAATATCACTCTAGCAGCTATTTTTACTGACTTCTGCGTTAAATTCACTTGCAATAGGCTAGCTATTGACGCGTAAATTTGCCTTGAATTAAGCAAAAACTATCAAGCTAGAGATGGTAATCTTATATATGCTTTAAATTTCAATATATTAAGTATCTCTTAAACCGAGTTCAGATTATTTAAGTAAAGCTGATTGATTTAAAAAATTAATTTAAAAACAAAATATTCTAATTAATACTTAAATATTAGGGAAATACCGGCTCAATATAGGCCTTGGTTCCCCATAGTGGGACTGTTGAAAGGCTATGCTTAAAACTCCCCGATGTTTCGGTTGTAGCGTAAGATAAATACATCAACGTTTGGTTTTTAGCATCATATATTCTTCTAATTTTCATTGTTTTGAAAAAAATACTTTTTGATTTCTTAAAGACCACTTCGCCTGATTTAGATTTGTCTATTTGAGTAATCATAGCTGTGGTTATTTCGCCTGTTCTTCTGCAAGAAATAGAACTGTCACTAGGATCAGCAAAGCTAAAGTTATCTTCTATAGAGGCTACGTGACAGGTTACTCCTGAAACAATTTCATCTTTTAGCATATTTAATTTGATGTCCTTTAAAGTAAATGCGCCAAGTGATACATCCCCAACCTCATTGTCAGAACAAGCAGTAATGAGTGACGTTAGACATACCGTAATTAATAATTTTTTCATCGCATAACCCTAGTGTTATCAGTGTTTTTTACAGTTTATCACAATCAAAATAAGTAGGAATGATCAACTTTTAACTTTGCTTCGTATATAGTTACATAACTAATAAAGAAAATAATTCATGAATACTCTCAATATAAATCCACATTTACCCATTTTTCCATTACCTGTATTTCTTTTACCTGGAGGTATCACTCGTTTAAGAATTTTTGAGCAACGGTATTTAAAAATGATCCAAATTGCATCTAAAGGTAGTGGTTTTGTGATCGTATCAAATAAAGCTAATTCTAATAAAGAATCTACTGAAAAAACACAAGATGATGAGTGGGGTAGTTGGGTGGATATCATTAATTTTGATCAGGGAGATGATGGTGTTTTAGAGATTGATGTTAAATGTAAAAATTTAGTGCAACTTTTATCCATTGATAAAGATGAGGATAACTTACATTTTGGTGATGTTAAAATAAGTTCCCATTGGTCGCAAAGTGATATAAAAACCGAAAATATTCCCTTGTTTCACAGTTTAGTATCTGTATATGAACAAACCCCATTGCTAGAAAGTTTGTATAAAAATGACATGACAGCCAATACCCAATGGGTGATTGCTCGTTGGTTAGAAATATTGCCAGTTAGCCTTGATGTAAAAACATTACTTTCAAAAGATGATTCATTTCTAACAGCCCAAGAATTTGTTCGCTCTATTGTTTTATCAAATAAAAAGCAATAAAAAAACAAAAGTGATCCAAAGTTAATCCGTATCGTATTTACTGTTATAACTTATAATGGAGCACAGTGGATATGCAAGTCGCATCAATATATTTGCCAAATGATTCGATAAATGCTACTTCTAGCAGGATGTCTAATCAAATAAACCACACAGAATTGTGCGCATGGCTAACAGCCGTTGCAACCCAGCGCGATAAACAAGCATTTACTCACTTGTTTCACTTTTTTTCACCTAAAATACAGCGTATTGCTAAAGTTAAAGTAAACACAGACGCTCAAGCAAATGAAGTAGTACAAGAAACCATGAGCAATGTCTGGAGAAAAGCACACCTTTTCGATGGTAATAAAGGCGCAGTCACTACTTGGGTATATACCATAATGCGTAATGTCACTTTCGACATGCTTCGTAAAGTTAGGTCAAATAAAGAAGACACCCTCAGTGATGATATTTGGCCACTAGCTGAAGCGGAAAATATTCAAGAAGCTGATTTTACTGATCATTTAGCCAACAAAAAATTACACTCTGTTATTGACAATCTTCCAGAAAATCAGCAACAAGTTATAAAAGCCTATTATTTTATGGAGATGTCACAAGATCAACTTGCTGTTCATCTTAATTTACCACTAGGTACTATTAAATCTCGTTTACGATTAGCTTTGGGTAAACTCAAAGCGCAGTTAGGAGAAAGCCATGATTAAACATCACCCTAAATTTGAATTAATACAACGTTTTGTTAATGGCGAATTGCCCGCTTCTTTATCAGCGGGTATAGCGATACATGCTGATAGATGTTCTGAGTGCAAACAGCAAATAGCTCAACTAACTGAAGAGCTGTCATACGCGAGTTTTGAAGAAGTATATCTTGATAGGTTTATCGTCGGTGAGACAGAGACACCAGAAAATGTTGAAAGTCTAGATTTTGATGAAGCAATTGCTGCGATAACTGAATCTAGTGATATTGATATCATAGAGCAAAAAATTGAAAAAAACATTACATTTAAAGAACAAGTTTATACATTACCATCGGTGTTAAATAATATGGTATTTGGTAAAACAGCTAACATTGGAAAACTTGCTAGAGCACGTATTGAACTTGATGAAAATGAAATACACAGTAGTTTATTACACATTGAACCTGGAGGCTCTGTACCTGAGCATACACATAATGGCTTTGAACTAACGGTGTTAATCGCAGGTAAATTTAGCGATGAAGCAGGTGAGTATGTGCCAGGTGATTTTATTATGTTAGATAAGAAGCATCAGCATCACCCTGTTTCTGAAAAAGGTTGTCTGTGTTTCACTGTAGCTAACGACTCGTTGCATTTTACCCAAGGCATTAACAAACTACTTAACCCTATTGGCGCTTTTATTTATTAACATTGAATGATATTTAATAACACTACGTATAAAGGTTTAATTTTAAAGGTAAATTAATATGATTCATCAGGTTGATAAAAAAGATCTTCATATAGGCATCAGTGCATGTTTGGTTGGCGAAAAAGTTAGATTTGATGCGAGTAATAAGCCTTCTAATTTTTGTATTCACGAACTGGGACAACATGTTACTTACAAAACATTTTGCCCTGAGGTAGCCATAGGCCTACCTATCCCAAGGCCAACTATACGACAAATAAAACATAATGATTTAATTCATGTTTCTCAACGTGATGGCAGTGGAGATGTAACCGAAGCACTTCAAGCATACGGGCAAAAAATAGCAAAAATGACTAAAAATTTAAGCGGCTATGTTTTTTGTGCTAAAAGCCCTAGTTGCGGTATGGAGCGAGTCAAGGTGTACAGCCCAGAAGGTAATTCACTTAAGTCAGATGGTATTGGTCTTTTTGCCAAAGAAATTATGGCTGCTAATCCGTTATTACCTTGTGAAGAAAATGGGCGTTTAAATGATCCTCTCATTAGAGAAAACTACGTAGCTCGTGTATATGCCTACAAGCATTGGCAAGATGTTGAAGCATCGGGTTTAACAAAGCATAAGCTTACAAGCTTCCATAGCCAATATAAATATACGGTTATGAGCCATGATTTAGTGGCTTATAAGAATTTAGGCCAATTATTAGCAAGAGCAGATTTACCGCTTGAACAAATGGCCTCTGAATATATTTCTGGTTTAATGGCAGCGCTTAGCATTAAAGCGACCCGTAAAAAACATGCAAATACATTAGCTCACATTCAAGGATATTTTTCAAAACACTTAAAAACAAACGAACGAAAAGAGTTGTGCGAGCAGATTGATGCTTATCGTGAAGGTTTAATTCCGTTAATGGCACCATTAACGTTAATAAACCACTATTTATTGCAATACCCAAAAGAATATTTAACAAGACAGTCGTATCTATCACCGTACCCTAGTGAATTAAAGCTTAGGTACGCTTACTAATTTTTTAGCTTTTTTTTATTGACTCTTTATTAAGGAAATCCCTTGTTACTTTGGTTTCGAAATGATCTTAGAACCCATGATAACCCCGCCTTACACTTCTTTCTAAGAGAAGTAAGTGCACAGAAGCTCTCATCTTCTGACATTCCATGTAAGGCGTTTTTTTTTATTTCAGAAAAACAATGGCGACAACATCATTGGTCACCGATTAAAATAGATTTAATCAAACGACATGCTTATTCACTTGTAACAGAACTTGCCCAATTAAACATTGAACTTGAGATAGTAGAAGTGCCTGATTTTTCGGCGCAAATAACCTATCTGGCTGATTATTGTGCCTCTAATAATATTAGTCATGTTATCGCTAACAGTGAAATTGAAATAAACGAAGAGCAACGTGATAAAAGCTGCATTGAATTAGGTATTCCCCTTAAACTATTTGAAGCCGATGTTATTGTTCCAAAAGGGAAGGTACTGAATAAGTCTGGCGAAATGTATAAAGTGTTTACCCCTTTTAAAAAGTCATGGTTAACTTATGTTAAAGATCATGGTTTTGAATATTTAGGGAGAACTGAAACACAAAACTCTGTTAAGCCATTAGCCAGTAAAATAAACGCAAAAAGCAAAGAAGCGACATCAACTAGCGATACTCTTTCAAATCACTGGCCGTTAGCGTCAGTGATAGAAAAAGAAGTGCTACCTAATTTCATCCAACAAAAGTTAGCTTTATATAATGATCAGCGAGATATTCCTTCAATTAAAGGGACATCAGGACTGTCACCTTATTTAGCTATTGGTGCGATTAGCCCTCGGTATTTACTCTTTGTGGTACTTAATCATTACCCTAACTTATTAACTGCCTCAGACTCGCCAAATTTTAGTTGGGTCAATGAATTGATTTGGCGTGAATTTTATCGCAATTTATTATTTAATTTCCCTGAACTATGCAAAAACCAGTGCTTTAAGGAGAAGTACAGAACGATTGCTTGGCATAATAATTCACCTTATTTTAAAGCCTGGTGCGAAGGACGAACAGGCTACCCCTTAGTTGATGCTGCCATGAGACAGTTAAATCAAACCGGATGGATGCATAACCGCCTTAGAATGGTTGTTGCTAGTTTCTTAACTAAGCACTTACTAATTGACTGGCGTTGGGGTGAACAATATTTTATGGAACACTTAATTGATGGTGATTTAGCATCTAACAATGGGGGTTGGCAATGGGCAGCTAGTACAGGATGTGATTCACAGCCCTATTTTAGAATATTTAACCCAACACGGCAGAGCGAAAGATTTGATCCAAAAGGTGACTTTATTCGTAAATACCTTCCAGAACTGAAAGAAATACCCGATAAAGAGATTCATGCTCCTCATCGTTTTATTAAAAAGAGTAATCTAGATATTTATTGGCCAATAATCATTGAACATAAAGAGGCGCGTTTGATGGCATTGGATTTTTACAAATAACTCAATTGTATAAATAAATAGTGTTGTAATTGTCAGCGCTAATCATTAGTTAGTTATGAGAGTTTTATAATGAAAAGCAACGTTGAAAACACTAGCCAAAATAACAACGATACCATCGAAAAAAAGCCTAAATGGTTAGTTAATTTTACTGAAAATTACAGCAAGCTTTCAATAGATAACTTAGAGTTACTTGAAAATATTTATCATAAAGATATTACTTTTATTGATCCCTTACATAAAGTACGTGGTTTTGAAAATTTGCAAAAATACTTCAATGGTCTTTATGAAAGTTTAACTAGCTGCTGTTTTACTATTGAACATATATTCGAAAAAAATAATGAAGCGGCTATTTATTGGGAAATGTCTTATCAACATCCTAAATTAAATGCAGGAAAAGCAGTTGTTGTTAAAGGTCATTCGCATATAAAAGGCGAAAATGAAAAAGTAATTTATCACCGTGATTACCTTGACGCGGGCGCCATGCTTTACGAACAACTGCCCGTTATTGGAAAAATAATTCAATATATAAAAGCCAAGGCAGCCAAGTAATGCAGACTAATAAAAAAGTACTCATCACGGGGGCTACCTCAGGTATTGGTGAAGCCTTAGTTGCTCAATACAGCAATCAGGACCATACGGTAATTGCCTGCGGTCGACAACCGGATAAGCTTTTAACGTTATTCGAAAATAATCAAGCTAAGCAAACCTTGCAGTTTGATATGACCAACGAAGATCAAATTAAAGACGCAGCAGCAAAAGTAAGTGAACTTGATATTGCCATTTTCAATGCAGGTGACTGCTTATACATAGATGATGTTATGGCGTTTGATGCTGATTTATTTGCTAAAATAATTAATATCAACCTAACGTCTTTAGGTTTTTTGATTAAGCATTTTTTGCCTAAAATAAATAAAGGCGGACAGCTTGTATTTATTAGCTCGATAGCTAGTCAGTTACCTTTCCCTAGAAGCGAAGCTTACGGTGCTTCAAAAGCAGGTGTTGATTATTTGGCAAACAGCTTACGTCTCGACTTAATAGCCCATGATATAAACGTTACGCTTGTGCATCCAGGTTTTATAAAAACGCCATTAACTGACAAAAATAATTTTCCTATGCCCTTTATGCTAACGGCAAATGAAGCGGCAACACGTATTTATCAAGGTGTAAAAGCGAGAAAGGACTATCTTCATTTTCCTAAACGTTTAACTCTTTTATTAAAGTTATTTCGCCTACTACCTAATAAAGTATGGCAATCACTTATTCTCAGGACTTCATAAATGAAAAATATTGCCATCATTGGATCAGGCATCTCGGGATTAACTACCGCTTACTTATTAGCAAAAAAGCACAAGGTAACAGTGTTTGAGAAAAGTGCACATATCGGGGGGCATACCGCAACAGTTGATGTTGAAGTTGCCGGTAAATCTTATGCCATTGACACAGGTTTTATTGTTTTTAATAATAAAACCTATCCAAATTTTTTAGCTTTGTTAGACGAGATAGGTGTTGGAAAACAAGAAGCAGAGATGAGCTTTTCGGTACACAATACAAAAACAAAATTAGAATACAACGGCCACAATTTAAATACGCTTTTTGCACAACGTCGTAATTTATTCAGACCAAAATTTTGGGGCCTAGTTAAAGAAATATTACGGTTTAATAAGTTATGTAAACAAGCCTATGAATCTCAAAAATTTAATGAAGCTGATACACTAGGTGATTTTTTAATTGAGCATGATTTTAGTCAATTTTTCGCCAAACATTATATTTTACCGATGGGTGCTGCCATTTGGTCTAGCTCATTAACACAAATGGAAAGGTTTCAATTCCAATTTTTTGTGAAGTTTTTTCACAATCATGGATTATTAAACATCGCCGATAGGCCGCAATGGTATGTTATTCCTGAAGGCTCACGCAGTTATTTATCACCATTATGCCAATCATTTTCTGACAGCATAAGAGTCAACTCACATATTAAATTTATCACACGAAACAATGACAAAGTACAATTACACTTTAGTGATCTAACTAATGATACTGGTGATTTAAATAACGATGTAGAGCATATAGAAGAATTTGATGAAGTGGTATTGGCTTGTCATTCAGATCAAGCTCTGGCTTTGCTAGAAGATCCAAGTGGTGAAGAGAGTACCATTCTCAGTGCTATGCCCTACAGTGAGAATTCAGTGGTGCTTCACACAGATATTAGCCTGTTGCCAAAACGTAAAAAAGCGTGGGCAAGTTGGAATTATCAGCTAAGTGCGGATCGTGATAAACCGGCAAGTGTTACTTATAATATGAATATTTTGCAGAGCTTAAACAGCGAACATACTTTTTGCGTGACCCTCAATCAACGTGAAAGTATTGCACCCGGTAAAATATTACGCGAATTTACTTACCATCATCCTATTTTCTCACTTGAATCGATTGGGGCCCAGCAACAACGTAAACAAATATGTGGCCAACGTCATACCCATTACGCCGGTGCTTATTGGCACAGTGGCTTTCACGAAGATGGGGTTAGAAGTGGTGTAGAAGTGGCACAACGATTTGATTGTTTCTTATCTAGCTATGCATCTCAAGACGATTAGTCATGAACTCATTGAAAAACAGTCACATTTACCTTGGCAACATACATCACCGACGTTTATCTCCTAAAAAGCATAGCTTTAATTATTCACTCTACATGCTGGCATTAGATACCAGTGAAATGGAAAAACACCATAGCCCAAGCTGGTTATTTGGTTTTTCTAAATTCTATCCACTTGGATTTGTTGAAAAAGATTACCTTAGAAGTGAACCAGGAACACTTGATCAACGTATTAGAAATAAAGTCAGTCAGTTAGGAGGTAATATAGATATATCTCGAATCCTTATGTTGGTTCAAGTGAGGTGTTTTGGTATTTATTTTAGCCCCGCAAATTTTTATTTTTGCTATGACCAAAATGAAAATTGTACTCATATGCTTGCAGAAGTCAGTAATACCCCATGGAATGAACGTCATTACTATTTGGTTGATTTAGAAACTAAAGATGAAAAAATAAGTGAAAAATCTTTTCAAGTATCTCCCTTCATGGATCTAGATATGTGTTATTTCTGGCAGGTAAAACCGCCAAGTAATGATACCGAAAAATTAGTTGTGAATATTGAAAACAAACGTGAAAATTTGCAAAGCGGTGAAATGGATAAACTATTTGATGTCAGCTTAACAATGCGTAAAAAAGAATTTTCAAAAAAGAGTTTATTAGGTGTTTGGTGTCAATTACCAGTGATGACTATCAAGGTTGTTTTCAGTATTTATTGGCAGGCATTAAAACTATTTATTAAAGGTATTCCCTTTATTGGCTATCAAAAAAAAATTAAATAGCCACATGTTATTGAATAGAAATTAGGAGTATCAAATGGAACAAATCGAAGGTTTAGCTGCTTTTGAAAAGGCTAACTGGTTAAATAGGCGTTGTCGCTCTATCGTACATTCTGTTTTTGAAAAACTTAGTTATGGCCAATTAGAAGTTGTCGAAGGGACAACACATTTGTTATTTCCCCAATCGACAAATGATGAGCCTAGTATTAAAGGTAAAATACATATTCATCATGCCAGTGTTTACCAAGACTTTGTCAAAGGTGGCAGTATCGGTGTTGCCGAGGCATTTATTGACGGTAAATGGAGTAGTCCTGATCTGACATCGGTTATTCGTATTTTTGCTAAAGCCCAGCAGCAAGCTGATGAATTTGATAAGAAAAAGTCTTGGCTGAATAAAATTAAAAATTCATTTTTTCATTGGCAAAACCGCAACAGCCAATCAGGATCAAAACGTAATATCCTTGCCCATTATGACCTAGGTAACGAGTTATACACACGATTTTTAGACCCTGAGATGATGTATTCGTCTGCAATTTACCCTACTGAAGAGTCAACACTTGCAGAGGCACAGTTACATAAATTAGAAACCATTTGTCAGAAACTAGAATTAACTACTGAAGATCACCTGCTTGAAATAGGCACTGGTTGGGGTGGCTTAGCGATTTATGCTGCGCAAAATTACGGGTGTAAAGTAACGACAACCACTATTTCTAATGCACAATTTGATTACGCTAACGAACGGGTGAATCAACTAGGATTGGCTGATAAAATTACTCTGTTGAAGAAAGACTACCGTGACTTAACCGGAACATTCGACAAAGTTGTTTCAATAGAAATGATTGAAGCGGTTGGATTTGAATTTCTACCCAGCTTTTTTCAGCAATGTAACAATAGATTAAAGACGGGTGGAAAATTACTTATTCAGTCAATCACCATTGCTGATCAACGATTTGACTCCTACAAAAACAATGTAGATTTTATTCAACGTTACATATTTCCAGGTGGTTTTTTACCTTCAATTACGGTGTTATCTCAACATATCACCCAGCATTCGAGTATGACTATCGAATCATTGAATGACATCGGATTAGATTATGCAAAAACATTAGCGGATTGGAGAACTGGCTTTTTGAGTAAATGGACGGAATTGACGGAAGTTGGTTACGATGAAGAGTTTAAAAGACTATGGCTGTATTATTTGGCTTATTGTGAGGGCGCTTTTTTAGAAAGAGCGACGAGTACTATTCATTTAGTCGCAAGGAAATAAAGGCAGTTAACCGGTGCCAGAATACTGTGTGATTTTCTAGGGGATGGGCGGAAATATTAAGGTGA
>DPHE01000057.1:2861-5353 GCA_003521815.1 Colwellia sp. | reverse complement strand
CTTCCAGGATGCCGCAGTTAACCGTAGTCCTGAACACCGTGTGTTCAGGGCGGAAATATCATGCTAACCGTAGGCTTCCCGATACGAGCCGGGCTTGCACAATAGTTAATAATCAACTTCCTTAGGTAAAACTTATCGGCTCAGGGACATAGTCACTTACAAACATCCCAGAAGACAAGTTCATTATAGCTAAAATTAAAGAAGAG
The DNA here is from genome assembly GCA_003521815.1 of Colwellia sp. Classification (GTDB taxonomy): domain Bacteria; phylum Pseudomonadota; class Gammaproteobacteria; order Enterobacterales; family Alteromonadaceae; genus Colwellia. The sequence goes on along the minus strand of DPHE01000057.1, from coordinate 5,147 downwards.
ATAAGTTTTTTTTAACTGGTCGGCGTTAAGTGTTGTCAATTTAATCGTATTACGCCTGCTTCTTACTCGTTGACGCCATGGCTTGTTCAATTGTTGACTGTAACAGTGCTACTTTTGTTTTATTTTCTTGCTGCTCTGCTTTTAACTTTTGCTTAGTAGCTAATAATTCATTCGTTAAATTTAAGGCAGTCATGAGTATCGCTTGTTCTGGGGAGGCAATAGACTTGCTTTGGTTAGCGTTAGCTAAACGCAATGTTAATTCTGCTGCGGCACTGAGTAAGGCGCTCTCTTGTCCAATAGGACAAGCTACTTTTAGTTTACGATCAATAATATTGATTTCAACAGTGCGTTGATTCATTCGCGACAATTCCAAGAATAATATAAAATATATACCTAAATCACCTCAATAGGTAGGATTCAGCTGAAATGCTCATCTTGAAGTGGTTTGGGTATACAATCCAATGACTCGCACTATAACTGTGCTGATTTAGCGATGCAAGCAAATGAATATGTTTATGTTATTCTTTATGTCTTTTTAGTGTGGCAATGTTAGGATAGTGTCATAATGTTATTTCCTTTATTTTAAGTTATTAGTCATGTCAGAACATTCATCTCAACAAAGCAAACTCGATTTTTCGTCAGCCCAAGCTGTCATCACGACCGAAAACATTCAAAGCCACGCTAGCGAAATTCATGGCGTATTAACAGGGTTAGTTTGCGCAGGTTTTACTTTTGAAGAACAAAGCTATATTGGCATGCTAAATGACCTATTTAATAGTGGTGATGGTTTTCCAAATGCAGTAAAAACCGTTATTAAACAAATGTATAATGAGTTGTGGGCAGATATTCTTGACGATGATTATGCTTTTCAATTGATGTTACCTGATGATGACGATTCAATTATTGAGCGTGGTCATGCGTTAGGTAATTGGGTACAGGGTTTTAATTTAGGTTTTGGTTTACAGCAAAAAAATAGTCCAGTAACGTCAACTGAAGTAAAAGAAGTGTTAACTGACTTTGCAGAAATAGCAAATCTTTCTGATGAAATGGAAGAAGATGAAGATACCGAACAAGCCTATTTTGAAATCAGTGAATATGTGCGAATTTCAGCTTTATTATGTTTCACCGAATTAGGCTCATCACCAACAACGGTTGATAATAAAAACACGGATAACACCATTCATTAACAATACTATTTTTTAACACGGCGATTAGAGAAATCATGACTATAGTGCACGATACAACGTTGACTCAATTACCTGGAATCGCTAGCTTACCCTTAAGTGATTTTAAAACTCATCGGGCTAACTTTTTCGATAAAATGAAACCTAACAGTATCGCTTTGTTTGGCGCTGCTAGTGAAGTTACACGTAGTAATGATACAGAATATGCCTTCTGCCAAAATAAACACTTTTATTATTTAACGGGTTTCAATGAACCTGATGCGTTACTTTTGTTACTTAAAAAAGATAACAATCCACAAGCAATATTATTTTCTTTACCTAAAGATAAAAGCCATGAAGTTTGGCATGGTCGTCGAGTCGGTCAAGAGAAAGCTTGTCAGCAGTATAACTTTGATCAAAGTTATGTACTTGATGAACTGTCTAGTTTACTACCTAACTATTTAAATGGGTTGAGCCAAGTCTATTTTTGTTTTGATAACAGTGGCATGTCACAACAAGTTTTTACTTGGTTATCACACGTTAGATCAACGGCTCGTCAAGGGTCTAAAGTACCTGAAGTGTTAATTGATGCAAGCCCGATTATTAATGAGTTACGCTTAATTAAAAGTGCGAATGAAATAGAATTGATGCGCCAAGTTAATTATATTTCGGGTTTAGCACATCAACGAGCAATGCAGAAAGCAGCAGTAGGGATGTTTGAATACCAAATAGAAACTGAATTATTGCATGAGTTTTCTCGTCATGGTGCGCGCCATCCCGCATACGCTAGCATAGTGGCTGGCGGCGATAACGCCAATATTTTACATTACACCGACAATGGTGAAACCCTGCAAAACAATGACCTGTTATTAATTGATGCCGGTGGTGAATTATCTGGCTATGCGGCTGATATTACTCGAACCTTTCCCGTAAATGGAAAATTTACTGCACCGCAAACAGTGTTATATCAACTGGTACTTGATACTCAGTTAACTGTCATCTCAGCGATAAAGCCGGGTATTACTTTCGCTAAGCTAAATGAAATCGCCAATGAATGTTTAACACAAGGGTTACTTGATTTAGCTATTTTATCAGGTGACTTAGCTCAATTACTGCTAGATAA
>DPHE01000057.1:1906-2650 GCA_003521815.1 Colwellia sp. | reverse complement strand
ACGTTCACGATGTGGGTGACTATCATATTAATGAAAATAAACAGCAGTGTCGTGAATTTGTTGCAGGCATGGTATTAACCATAGAACCAGGACTATATATGCCTAATGACGATGATGAGTTAGATGAAAAATGGCGTGGTATTGGCATTCGAATTGAAGATAACATCGTTGTTACCAAGCAAGGCTATGAAAACTTAACAGTGAATTCGCCACGAACCATTAATGACATTGAAGCGTTAATGAAGAATAAAATATAAGTATTTAATTACAAACAAAATCAAAACCAAATAAAAAAATCATGAGCAAGACTAAAAAATTTTTTGATATCATCATCTCTGGCGGCGGCTTATCAGGGAGTTTAATGGCATTAAGCTTAGCGGATTTAACCAAAGCCGATGGCAGCTTATTATCTATTGCCATTGTTGAAGCAAATAAGCCTGAAGAACATAAAACGGCACAACAAAGTCACACCTCGCCTTTGTTTGATGATCGCGTCTTGGCGTTATCACATGCGAGCGCAAAATACCTAGACAGTGTGGATGTGTGGCAGCATTTATTACTTGATGCTTGCCCGATTGAAAAAATTGATATCTCAGATCGTGGCCATTACGGTAAAGCCCGTATAGAAGCACAAGAACACGGCGTATCTGCATTAGGCTATGTTATCGCTATGGCTAAAATTGGCCAAGGGCAATTAAAAGCATTAGCCAGTAAAACTAATGTCCAGTGGTTTAGCCCTGATAC
>DPHE01000057.1:1548-1690 GCA_003521815.1 Colwellia sp. | reverse complement strand
AATGAACTAAGTAATAGCGTAGACAATAGTGTGGTTAACGTAACACTTAGCTCAGCTGACATTTTACAAACCAGTTTATTACTTGCCTGCGATGGCGCTAATTCACCTTGTCGAAAGTTAGCAAAAATTGACGTAAATAAAA
>DPHE01000057.1:0-1254 GCA_003521815.1 Colwellia sp. | reverse complement strand
GCAAAGTCGTTGCTCACTAGTATGGACGTTGTCAGCTAAACAAAGTGAACAGCTATTAGCCCTTAACGATGTTGAATTTAGTCATCAACTTGAATTAGCCTTTGGCAGTTGGCTTGGCAAAATTACTCAGGTAGGTAAGCGCGATGTTTATCCGTTAGTACTTTTACAAGCCCAGCAACAAACCTATCATCGAATGGCGCTTATTGGTAATGCCTCACACACCATTCACCCCATTGCAGGGCAAGGCTTTAATTTAGGTTTGCGTGACGTGCAATTGATGGCCAGTTTGATCGAAAAACAATTACAGAACCAAGCGGATATTGGCAGTTTTAGGTTACTCAATGAATATTCACAAAAACGTGCACAAGATCAAAAACAAATAATCACCTTAACCGACTCACTTGTTACCTTGTTTGCGAATGATTTACCTCCTTTAGTTGCGGGAAGAAATGCAGGCTTAAAAATAATGAATTATTGTCAGCCACTAAAAAGAACCTTGGTAAATAAGTTGATGGGCTATTAAAGAGATAAATAATGCAAAAATTTGATGTATTAATTGTGGGTGCTGGTATCGTCGGTTTAACCTTAGCGTTAGCCTTAAGAAAAACCACCGACCTAAAAATTGCCATTGCCGACACTCAACCTATCAAAGCGGTAACACCCGAGCCAGAGGTAAGGGTTAGTGCGATCAATATGGCTAGTCAAACCCTTTTTGAAAACTTGAATATTTGGTCTGATATTACAGAAAATCGTCTACAACCTTATCAAAAAATGCATATTTGGGACAAGGGTGGTTTAGGCAAGCTAGATTTTTCGTTTGATGATTTAGGCCCTTTTTTACAACATGAAAACCTTGGTTGGATTATTGAAAACAAGGTGATCCGCAATGCCTTATGGCAAAAAGCTCAAACGGATGAGGGGATTAGTTTTTTCACTGATCATAAATTAGCCAGTATTACCGAAGGGGATAGCGAAGTTTTTGTTAGTTTTGATACCTCTGTAGAAGTAAGTAAAGGCACACAAGCCCCTTTAATGGCAAAACTGGTTGTTGGCGCTGACGGGGCAAACTCATGGGTTAGAAAGCAAATAGATACCCCTATGATCACTCGTGATTATGATCATCATGCGATTGTTGCCACAATAAAATGTTCGCAAGGTCATGAAAATACAGCATGGCAAGTCTTTCTTCCCACTGGACCCTTAGCCTTTTTACCTCTTTTTCCACAAGATAATGCCACATGCTCTATTGTTTAT
>DPHE01000027.1 GCA_003521815.1 Colwellia sp. | reverse complement strand
AACCTTTGCTAACGACGAAATTCTCAGCTTAAAATTAACCGTTGATGCATTAACGGGAGCATCTGCTAATGGTGCAGTAGCACAACCTGTAGGAGCACAGCCGAATGATGTGCAAACTTTTACCCGACCATCGGGTAATGGTCAATATGAAATTGCAGCAGGCGATACTCCGCTTGATGACACTTTTCACGATACGCGTGTTCAACTTAATGCGCAATGGACTCAACCGATAGCCCCTAATTATACGGCCAGTGGTGGCGTGCATATTTCTAAAGAATATGATTACTTATCACTCGGCATTAATGGCAATTTAGCGTTTGATTTTGATCGAAAAAATTCAACATTCTCAGCTGGTTTTAGTTATTTTATAGACACATTCAACCCTGAAGGTGGGCTTCCTAAAGCATTATCCTCAATGTTAATTGGTGACAACGGCTCGTCTAATAGTGATGACGATGACGATACTTCGCCTATTTGGGATGAAAACTTTGCCAAAACTCGAATGGGTAGTGAGGATGATAAAACCACTACTGATATTTTATTAGGTTTTACGCAAGTCATTAACCGTAGAATGATTACCCAATTTAATTATTCTTACTCGATGGTAGATGGTTACTTAACAGACCCCTTCAAAGTTATATCGGTTGTAAATAGCGGTGGTGTTACCCAAGATTATATTTATGAATCTCGACCAGATTCTCGAATTAAGCAAAGTATCTTTGCACAATCACTGTATCACTTTGATAGTGCAGTACTTGATGTGTCATACCGCTATATGTGGGATGACTGGGAAATCACTTCTCATACTATCGACACTCGGTTTAGAATCCCGTTAGGTGATGCATTTGGTACAGAAAGCTATCTACAACCACATTTTAGATTTTACCAACAAAATGCAGCTGAATTTTATCAACCGTTTTTAATTGATGGTGCAACATTACCTACCTACGCCAGTGCTGATTATCGCATAGGTGAAATGTCTACTTTTACCGTAGGCTTAAAATATGGTTTATTAGTGAATAATGGTCATGCTTTATCTTTTAGGTTAGAGTATTATCGCCAAGCACCAACAGATGGCGGCTTCGATGCGCCAGGTGTTCTTAATGAGGTAGACCTTTATCCCACTATTGATGCTATTATTGCCCAAGTTACTTATTCTTTCTAACGAGATTTTGCTTGAATAAAAACAGAGCAATACAGCTAGCAAAAAACAAAGACAGCTATGGCATAACATTTAATGCCATGGCTAGTCCTTGTGAAGTCATAATACAATCATCGGATAAGCAATTATCTGCTGAACTTGGTAATATTATTGCTACTGAAGTTTGGCGTATTGAAGATAAATTCAGCCGATATAATCAGCACAGTGCTTGTGGTGTTATTAATAACAATGCAGGACACTCTGTTTCAATCGATGAAGAAACCTATTTATTACTGAACTTTGCTGAACAATGTTATCAATTAAGTGATGGTTTATTTGATATCAGCTCTGGCGTGCTTCGAAAGACTTGGTCTTTTCAAGGCAACGAGGGTAATAATGATAATTTCCCTAGCGAAGTACAAGTTAAGCAAAATTTAACCCATGTTGGCTGGCGAAAAATAAAGTTTGATCAAAAGAAAATTACATTAGTGAAAGGGATGGAAATTGATTTTGGTGGTATCGGTAAAGAGTATGCTGTTGACCGCGCTATTATTCTAGCTAAGCAGTTAACAAACAGCCCGGTGTTAGTTAACTTAGGTGGTGATTTAGCCGTAACTTGTGCTCGTTTACACAATAAACCTTGGCAAGTCGCCATTGAGCACCCCGATACAAAAAGTGATCATAACAAGCTTGCTGATATGATTGTTTCATTGAAATCTGGTGCCCTTGCTACCAGTGGTGATGCACGTCGATTCCTAATTAAGGACGGCAAACGCTATAGTCATATTTTGAATGCGAAAACGGGTTGGCCTATCAAAGAAGCTCCGCGTTCTATTACCGTGGTTGCTCCACAATGTATACAAGCAGGTATTTTAGCCACTCTCGCTTTACTTCAAGGCTCCCATGCAGAACAATTTCTAGTAGATCAAGACATTAAATTTTGGGCAAGAAGATAAACTAATCAAATGATAATACGACGTGTGAAGGTGAATAATTAGATGAGAATTTTACTAGTTGAAGATGACTTGCCATTAGCCAAAGCTTTGCAAAAATCACTGCAAAGTGAAGGATTTGTTGTTAACCATGTAAACCAAGGAAAGCTAGCGATAAATGCTTTATCTACACCTGATCAAGATATGATTATTCTTGACTTAGGTTTACCAGATATAGATGGACTTGATGTTTTAAAGCAACTACGTAATCAAAAATCAACACTACCTGTCATCATTTTAACTGCACGCGATTCCGTTGAAAGTAAAGTGAAAGGCCTTGATTATGGTGCAGATGATTATCTAGTTAAACCTTTTGAAATACAAGAATTAATGGCTAGATTACGCGTTATCGAACGTCGTTTGGGTACCGCTAGCTCTTCACTTATTTGTGTGGGGCAAGTTAAATTAGATACGTTTGCACATAAGGTTGTTGTGGGTGAAAGTAATGCGAACAATGAAATTGAAATTCACTTTTCCAAAAAAGAATTTATGGTGTTAAAAGCGCTAATGGAAAATGCAGGACGCATATTATCTCGTGAACAAATTGAATCGAAACTGTATCATTGGGGAGAGGAAGTGTTGAGTAATGCTGTAGAGGTACATATTCATAAGTTAAGAAAAAGTTTACCTGATAAATTTATTCAAAATGTGCGTGGTGTAGGTTACATCATTAATAATACGCATTAAGTTTTGAGTGCCAAATTTTGAGTAAACTATTGTGAATAGTAAGTTATGAGTATTCGCCGTTACCTCGTGTTAACACTATTTTCGGTATTAACGTTAATCACCTTTATTGCTGCTATTCAAGGCTATAAAGTTAGTATGTCACGGGCTGAAAAACAGTTTGATCAGCAATTGCTTGATATCGCTTATACCTTGCTTGCCGTTCAAACCACGAAATTGAAAACAACATTACCCAATAATACCCATAAATCACATCAAACAACCCAAGTGGCTCAGCAGGGTAGCTTTGCATTTCAGGTTTGGAATAATGATAAACTAGTCATTAAAAGTAATAACGCACCCGATCATCTTATTGTTAGCTCAGTATTACCTTATAAAGAATCTCATAACCGTTCAGATAAACAATACAGTCATTTCTCTGAAGTTAATTTTTTAGATAAACGTTGGCGAGTGGCTGCCTTATCGACTGAAATGTCAGCACAACATACGTCAATTACCGTGATTGTGGCGCAACCACTGCAAACGCAATTTGCCTTAGCACAAGAACTTATTCTAGCTGCAGTGACGCCTATGATTATAGCGATAATCATATTATCCTTTTTAATCTATATTATTATTACTCAAGGATTAAAACCCTTACACAGACTTCGAACAGAGCTTGGTAAAAAAAATACCAATGATTTCAGTCCGCTTAACTTACAAGTAAATAATACTGAATTAGCTGATGTTGTCGTTACGTTAAA
>DPHE01000099.1:42929-61956 GCA_003521815.1 Colwellia sp. | reverse complement strand
AAGTGTACCAAAACCGGTCAAGTTAATTGTCGCCTAGTAGTTGTGACTGTCTTTGATGTTCAAAGTAATATTTTTAACTGTACTGCTTTATCTTTATTGATTGATGATTCAGGTAGGAATTGCAAAGAACTATTAACTCGCGAGTACTCCCTTGATGACCAACGATGACCATTTTCTTTAAGGTATTCAGTGATTAACTGTTTTGTGTTGAGGACTGTTTGGAAGGAAGAAATAGTAGCTGTATCAAAAACCAGAGTCTCTTTACTTGATTCTGTATTACTCATGGCCGATGATATCATTTTACATAAAGATTGGAATGCTTGAGTCTTACAACGAGTCTTTAATGACAACCATTTAGTACGAGTTCGATAATAGTAGATACCATTACGATTGTATAAATATGGGATGTTTGTAGCAATCATGTGTAGCACTCCGTGTAGCAAAATGGAGTAACTTATTGATTTAAAAGAGATTGGGTGGCAGCCTAATCAGCCACACCTCGGCACATGAGTCGTCTGCTGCGGTTGCTTCCTTCCAGATCTGGCCGAGTTCACAGAGTATCATTGCGAGGGGACCGAAAAGGCCACCATAATGAGTCAAACCAAAAGTATTAAATATCTACTCTATTGGTTAGCGGCACGAATTATGGCTAATCAGACGTTAGGATGCAAGCGCTAGTTCGCTATTTTCGAGTAACGCGACACTGCTTGAATGTTTTTTGCACAAACAGAGTAAAGTTTCCCTTAAATGTTACTCATTCAATAACAAAATACAAATTAGCTGTCTGAGGAAAAACTGCGACCACAACCTTAGCTTTTCTAGGTGATTGGAATATTAGGTAAGTCGATCTGACTTACCTTCTTAAATTACCGTTATTAATGAACGCCGTTTTCTTGCTGAGCTAACTTCTCATGTAGCTCTAACAAAATAGATTTCATCACTAGCAGGTTATCCTTACCTAAACGCAGTAATAACTTATCAGTATCAGGTAAAGCTTCAAGTTCAGGATTTACAAATTTATACATAACGCTCGGTTGTATTAATGCCATAGATGATTTAGGTAATTCCATATCTAATACACGGGTTATGGCATCTTGTAAGGTGCGAGTAAAATCATCATCATAACCTAGCTCACTGTAAGCGTCATCAAGTAAAGGCTTGATTTCACTATACCATTGAACCAAGTGTTCACTGTCCATTGATCTTAATAAATCAACATATAAGCTAAAGCGTCTACTTGAATTTTCATTCCATTGCCAGACCTGTTGCTTTACTGGCAATGAACTACCTGAAGAGGTTTGTTTAAAATTAATGTTCTCAACTCCAGGTGTAAATTTAGTATTAGGCCGTATAAAGGGACTATATTCATAAGCAATAATTCCTTGTGCAAAGTTATCCGTAAAAACGACAAATCGTCTGATCATGTCTTCATCAATAATAAGTTTAAGTAGCTCTTTACGCCAAGTGATTTCTGGTAATTTTAACTTTAACCAATCGTCACTATTGTCTAATAAGGGTAAAAGATCCTCTGCTGCTTCAATGATTTCTTCATCAACAACTACTGCAGGTATTTCAACAATCGGTGTAGGTGACGCCTCCACCGTTTCAGGTACTTCTTCCACAATAAGGACGGACTCGCCAATAACAACTAGCTCAGACTTATCACCAGTAAATTGCCACCCTATACCGATAGCAATAATCACTACAATAATAAAAGCTATCAATGGCCACGACGCTTTATTTTCACTCGCTTGATCACTTTTCTCTAATGATTGATTTAAGTTATCCATGTTTACCTATACATTATTAATATTATTATTTCATTTATGCCTATCGTTATTTAGGCATGAGTAAGTGTGTTTTTTGTTGTGCTAATTGTTTCAGGTACTCCCAAACCGTATTCACTTGCGATAAGCGTTTACTTTCTGGATGAGTAACAAGATAAAAACTACGCACTAATTTAATATCATTAATGCATAATTTAACTAAGCTAGCATCTTGCTCCGCTAAAAAGCAAGGCAAGATACCGATCCCTAAGCCACTTTTTATGGCTCTATACTGACTAATAATACTGGTACTTTGAAAGCTAGGCTCAATATCTACGCGTAACTTAGTGCTAAGCTCTTTTAAATAAGACAGTTGTTCGGTAAATAATAAATTATCAACATAGCTAACCCATTGATATTTAGCTAGTTGACTAATCTCTATTTTGTTGTTTATATTTTCAATATAACTTGCATGGCCATATAACCGCAACTGATAATCACACAGCTTAGTGATTATAGTCGATGTGTTTTTAGGTTTTTCAACCGCTATAGCGATATCAGCTTCATTACGACTAATTTTCACATCACGAGAAAAATGTACTAACTCAATTTGAATATTAGGAAATTTTTGCTTTAGAGCCATTAAATGAGGTGCAATAAAAAAACTGCCAAATGCTTCTGTTACACCTATACGAACTCGGCCACTGTTGACACTTTGCTGCTCTTTTATATCCTCAATAGCTTGCCCTGCATCAAGCTCCATTCGTCTAGCATATTGTAACAACTTGGTACCATCGGGCGTTAATACATGACCATCAACGGTCCGCTCGAAGAGCTTCGTCGTCAAACTTTCTTCTAGTTTATGTAAACGGCGCGACAAAGTTGAGGCGTCAAGGGATAGTCGCTTGGCGGCAATGGATAGGCGCTCACTACGAGCAACTTCTAAAAATAATTTGATATCATCCCAGTTCATTCCCGTATATTAGCAATATAGGCATAAAAATGCAAAAATGCAATGCATACTGCATCTTTACGTGTTGCTGAATTATTGATAAAAGACTATTTTAATATCAATTCTGTTTCCTTCTATTTAAGGCTTATCATGACAATCAAAGAAATCCCACTGATCATTAATGGTGAAAAAGTTCATTCAACCACCGATACTTGGTTAGATGTTTTAAATCCAGCGACTCAAGAAGTTGTTGCACGTGTGCCTATGGCAACCAAAGAAGAAGTGGCGGCAGCCGTAGCGAACTCAGCAGAAGCATTTAAGTCTTGGTCAAAGGAATCCTTAACCAACCGTATGCGTATTATGTTAAATTTCCAACAACTGGTTAGAGATAATACCCAAGAACTTGCTGAGTTAGTTACTTTAGAACATGGTAAAACACTGCCTGACGCTGAAGGCGAAGTAGGACGTTCATTAGAAGCGATTGAAAATGCTTGTTCAATTACCCGCTTACAACTGGGTGAAATGGCCAATAACGCTGCAACCGGTGTCGATACGTATACATTAAATAAACCACTTGGCGTTGGTCTAGGTATTACGGCATTCAACTTTCCACTTATGCTACCATCGTTTATGTTTCCGCCTGCTATTGCCTGCGGTAATACTTTTATTTTAAAACCATCAGAGCAAGCGCCTTCTTCAACAATTCTTCTTGTTGAATTAGCACTTAAAGCAGGTATCCCTGCTGGTGTGTTAAATGTTGTTCATGGCGGTCCTGATGTCGTTAATCAATTAATTGAAGCTGAGCCGGTAAAAGCAGTTTCATTTATCGGTTCAACTGGCGTTGGTACACACGTTTATAACCATGCCACCAAACATGGCAAACGTGCCCAATCAATGATGGGCGCAAAAAATCATATGGTAATAATGCCTGATGCAAATAAAGACAGAGCTATCAATGATTTACTTGGCTCAGCTTTTGGTGCAGCAGGACAGCGCTGTATGGCCAACCCAGTAACAATTCTAGTAGGTGAAGCACGCAACTGGCTACCTGAAATTGTTGAACGAGCAAAACAAATGAAAATTGGCCCAGGCACACAACGTGATGCTGACTTAGGCCCGGTTGTATCTCCACAAGCTAAAGCCCGTATTATTAGATTGCTAGATTCTGGTGTTGAGCAAGGTGCTACCATGCTTATTGATGGCAGAAATTGTCAGGTTGAAGGATATCCAAACGGCAATTTTGTTGGGCCAACATTATTTACCGATGTAACGACTGATATGGAGATTTACACGCAAGAAATTTTTGGTCCTGTTTTGTGCGTATTAGAAGCTGACACATTAGATCAAGCGATTGAAATAATTAATGCTAATCCAAATGGTAATGGTACGTCTTTATTTACTTCGTCTGGTTGGGCTGCACGTAAGTTTGAAAATGACATAGATGTCGGTCAAGTAGGTATTAATGTGCCAATCCCTGTACCCGTAGCCTATTTCAGTTTTACCGGTTCACGCGGCTCTAAACTAGGTGATTTAGGACCTAACGGCAAGCAAGTAATTAGCTTTTGGACTTATACAAAATCTGTGACAGCTCGATGGTTCGAACCTGATCATCAAGATGGATCTCAAATTCACTCTACGATTAGTATGAAGTAAACAGCGAATAGCAGGCCTTCGACTACTCGTTCCTCAGGCTCAGGATGCACGGCTATATTTATTCCGTTTGTCCTGAGCCTGTCGAAGTAAGCCTGTCGAAGGAAATTAACGTTCTTTGTCGCTTAGATATCTTTGATAATTCTCAATAGCATCTACATTGCCTTTATTACGCTGACAAACACTCTTTTGGTATTGATAATTAAAAACATCGAACCATAAATCAAGTAAATGTCCGTTATCTTTTTCCCCAAACATTTCAAGTACTCTTGCGGCAACTTCTGCTGTTGAAAATTGATGCTCTAATTCAGTTTTTCTAACCGTATAACGCGATTCAGTGCCTACCGGAGATGCTATATTATCAAGTAGCATTTTTGGATCGAAAGAGACCAAAGGAAACTTATTCAAATAAGGACTTTTTCTAAACATTTTTTTTGCTTCACGCCAACTACCATCAAGCATAATAAATAAGGGCTTTTTGCCTTGCTCACATATCACTGTATTCGAGTGAACTTGGCGGTTATCTTCAGCATATTCCTGCGGAAAAACCACAAAAGGCTGCCACTGTTCATCATCAAGCACTGCTTGCATCTCAGTATTTTTGGTTGTGCGTGACCATAAAAAAGCAAATGTGTTTGGAATTAAATCGGCGATTAACTTGCCCGTATTGCTAGGTTTTAGCACTTCTGTGTCATACATCAGTAGTAAAAAACCTGCATTAGTTTTTACTGAGCCATTTTTAGGGGCAATAGCACAAATACAAAATGTTGTGGATAGGCGACACAAATCACAGCGAATAACTCGCTGTCCTCGCGATTTATACGTTGTTGTACTCAGGCTTTTTCTAAATTGATGTAATCGATGTACTGCGTGCATGAAGAGTTAACTATAAAATAAACAGAAGACTGTGTGATGATAACATTATACCCGCACCACCTGAAAGAAGCATTTCAGGTGCGATTATGACTAATGTCAAAGCAACATCGAGATCAATATTGCACACATCTTGAGCGTAAAGGTTTACAGAAGAAAAAGCGGTTAATCGTTTTGCATTTCAAATTACCGAGACTGACAACGTTGAAATTCCCAACTAAGTTGCTGCCCTTGATAAATCCCTGTTATATCAACATCTGCACAGACAATTAATTGAATTTTTCGATCATAAAACTCATCCACTAAAGCGTTATGTTGTGCTTTGTCTTCACAAAGCACATTTTGGGTGAGTAGCTTTTGATATTGTTCTAGAAAAATTTAAATTTATCGTAAGCATGAATCGATCGTAAGTTATTTTATACTGTTAAATGGCGCACTTTAAAGCTACGGCCTTTCATTTTACCCTCGGTTAATTTTCGTAATGCGAGTTTAAGTACTTTTTTATCTACTGCAACGTAGGCTTTAATATCAAGCACATTGATTTTGCCAATGTCTTTACCACTAATTTCTGCGCCAGCATTTGAGCTTTTTGCGGTTAATGCTCCCAAAATATCGCCTGGTCGAACTTTTTGTTTTTTACCACCGTCAATTTGAATTGTTGCCATTTTAGCCTGATGTCTAGCATTTTTTAGCACATCGGTAGAAGGTAATAATTCAGGCTTGATCGTTTGCTCAAGTCCATCTTCTATTAAACCAACCTTATAAGACTCTTTGTCACTATATAAAGATATAGCTAAACCTTGAGCACCTGCTCTTCCCGTACGACCAATACGATGAATATGTATTTCGCTGTCATGAGCAATATGGTAATTAACCACCAAATCAAGCGCATCTATATCTAAGCCACGGGCAGCAACATCGGTGGCAACTAAGATTGCGACACTTTTGTTAGCAAAGCGTAATAACGTTTGATCTCTATCTTTTTGTTCTAAATCACCATGTAACGCTAAAACACTGAAACCATCATCATGTAAAGCATTACACACTGCTTGCGTTTCTTTTTTGGTATTACAAAAGATAGTGGTCGATTCAACAGGGTTATCGAGTAATAATAAACGTAATGCAGAAAATCGCTGGGTATCATCTGCAACCTGAAAAAAGCGCTGACTAATATTAGATTGATCTTCACTCGCGCTAACTTTCACTATCACTGGATCAGTCATAATACTTTCACTGATCGTTTGAATTTGTTTTGGAAAAGTAGCACTAAATAACAACGTTTGGCGATCAAGAGGCGTTCGCTCAATGATATTATCAAGTGCCGCTTCAAAACCCATTTCTAACATACGATCGGCTTCATCAAGTATCAATAAATTCAAATCATCTAATTTAAGCGTACCTTTAATAACATGCTCTTCAATACGTCCTGGGGTGCCTACAATAATATGAGCACCATGTTCTAGCGATCCTATTTGCGGGCCAAAAGGTGTTCCGCCACACAAGGTTAACACCTTAATATTATGCACTGCACGCGCAAGTTTACGTATTTCTTTAGCTACTTGATCAGCAAGTTCACGTGTTGGACATAGCACCATAGACTGGATACGGAAACGCTTTACTTCTAACTTTTCAAGTAACGCTAAGCCAAAAGCGGCTGTTTTACCTGAGCCGGTTTTTCCTTGAGCAATAACATCTTTACCTAGTAACATCTCAGGTAAACTCATGGCCTGAATAGGCGTCATTTCCTGATAGCCAAGCGAAGATAAATTTTTCAATAAATCTTGATGTATGTTTAATGAAGAAAAAGCTAAAGCTGCTTTGTCATTATTGATTGGAGTGCTCAAGGTGGATGCCTCTATATTTTCAGAATTAGGATATAAAACTTTCAAGGGAAAGTGAATGGGCGCATAATAACAGTAAATACCTTCGACCCCTAGTTTAATAACGTTCAATGGTCTGATAACGCAACCATATCAGCAGGCTTTAGCATGAAATATATAAAAACGCATTCAAACCAACTGTTATATACCGCTACTACTCATTACATTAATGGCTCAGTAGTATCGCCAAGCAATAAGAATTTAACTAAAAGAGAAACTTAACATGAATCGAAAGAAGAAGATAAATGACACACTAAATAAAAAGCTAAAAAAAGCGAATGCTAAATTACATACAAGTAATAAACCTCGCTATATTTCTAAAGCAGAGCGCGCTAAGCTTGAACAGCAAAAAACAACAGAGACTCAAGAGGTGAGTTAGATTCGTTACCTCGACTATTGTAACAATAATTTATAATTATCTAGCGACTTATAAGTCGTTACTCAACACTGTTATTTACCTGTTCACCTTTACTTTCTAATGCCTACGCTACTAATAAAGCCACTATAATAGTTGCAGCTAACATACCAGAAAGTCTAGTTTTATCTATCCTAACCTTATGCAAACCTTTAACAATCACTTTTTTATTGGCTAAATGTGTCGTTCTGGCTGAATATATTGAGACGAGAAAATACAGCTATACCCGCTCCGTGGTAAATTTATCACCTTGTCATTCAATTTAATAATTTAAACAGTAGCTGTATTCACAGGTTACCTAAAAAACGTTTATACTTAACAAATAAGTGATCTAATTAGTTCAATTAATAGAGTGAGTTATCGCAAGTGATATTATCATGACAACACCATTACCTATTATTAATATTAAAGCGCAAGCCAACCATCATGCGATATTTTTGCTGTTAGTTGGCTTCATACTATTATTGTTAACCTTATTAGTTAGCCAGTATTATTGGCAACCCTTTAGATTAGTCTTAATATTTGTTTTATTGGTAGCGTTAGTCGTTATAATTACTGGGCTGGCAAAGTATTTACAGCCACAGTTTAGTTATCATATAACACCAGAAAAATTGAAATATCAGCATATATACGGTCACTGGCAGCTTACTTGGCAACAAATTCAAGCAATAAATCCTATTAGAGAAGTATGCGGTCTCACCCCTATAAATTTAACTTATATCGGTATTCGTTTAGTTAATTTAGAAAAACTAGCGCAACAAATATCCCCTAGATTAGCCAACCGGCTGATACATGAACAACAACCATTACTCAAATTTGCTTTTGTACAGCAGCTATTATCGTTAGAACAAATCCAGCTGAATTTTACGCCATTTATTTTGCAATCTGGCTTACAAGTATCAGGACCTATAGCCGCATTTTTACATCATTGTGATAGTCTACATTCCGCATTGGGATATCATCTTTACCTTCCTGAAACGAGTATGGATAGAGAACTAAATGATTTCCATCAACTATTAAAACAATGCCATAATGCATCACAATATTATAATAATGAGTCCACACACTAGCACATGCTCAACCATTAAATTGATAAAACACTTAACTTTAAGTGATAAATGCTTTTTACTATCTTAATTAAATATATACTGGCCTACCTACATTAACGGAAGCACCTCATGAAATTATTAGCTTTTGCTGCAAGTAGCAGTTCAAAATCAATCAATAAGCAACTTGCCACTTATGCGGCATCACAAGTTAAACATACTGATGGCGTTGAAGTAGAAATTTTAGATATTAATGACTATGAAATGCCATTATATAGCCAAGACAAGGAAGAAGTGTTAGGCCAACCACAACAAGCATTAGATTTTTTCGCCAAACTAGGTCAAGCAGATGCAATCATTATCTCTTTTGCTGAGCATAATGGTTATTATACCGCCGCTTATAAAAACCTTTTTGATTGGGCTTCTCGTATCGATAAAAAGCTTTACCAAAACAAACCTATGGTATTATTAGCAACATCGCCTGGCCCTGGTGGCGCAGGCACAGTATTGGCCGTAGCAACAAAATCGGCAGCTTATTTTGCTGGTGATGTTAAAGCAAGTGTCTCTATCCCTAATTTTTATGATAATTTTGATAGCGAACACCAAGCATTAACTAATCCTGAGTTACACGATAAGTTACAAACTGCGCTGTCATTGTTAAACGAATAAGTAATTTCATTTTAAGAAAAAATTTAACGTAAAAAATAGCAATAAAGATTAGAATAGATTATTCACACTTAGAAGTTCACTTTGTAAAAAAGACTAAGCACATGACCATTCAAAAACACTTTCCGTATATTAACAGCAAAATGTTTGCTGAAAACGTGGCTATTAGCGATATAGCAAAGCAAGTAGGTACACCTTTTTATTGTTACTCAAATACCGCTATAACTCAAAATTTCCAAGACTATCAGCAAGCATTTAGTGAACAAGATACGCTGATTTGCTATGCAGTAAAAGCCAATGGTAACCAAGCAGTGTTATCTACTTTAGCTAAATTAGGCTCCGGTGCTGATGTTGTATCTGAAGGTGAAATCCGTCGTGCTCGTGCTGCAGGCATTCCCGCAGATAAAATAGTCTATTCTGGGGTTGCTAAAATTGAATCAGAAATAACGTATGCATTAAGCCAAGGCATATTTCAATTTAATGTAGAGTCTGAGCCTGAGCTTGAACTTATTAGCCAAGTTGCCACGCGGTTAAATACAACTGCTGCTATTGCTTTTCGTATAAACCCTGATGTTTGCGCAAACACCCATGCCAAAATTTCTACCGGTAAAGCTGAAAATAAATTTGGTGTTCCAATAAGTAAAGCCCGACTAGCCTATAAGCAGGCAGCATCATTACCTAATATAAAAGTTCAAGGTGTGGATGTTCATATTGGATCACAGCTAACTCAACTTGCCCCCTTTGAAGAAGCCTATAAACGTATTGCCCAATTAGTCACTGATCTTAGAGAAGATGGCCATGAAATCAGCGTTATTGATATTGGTGGTGGCTTAGGCATTACTTACAGTGATGAAGTTATCCCAAGTAAACAAGAATATGCTGCAGTTGCCAAAGCACAATTAGGCCACTTAGCTTGTAAAGTCATTGTTGAACCCGGTCGCTCATTATTAGGAAATGCCGGTATTATTGTATCGAGTGTGGTATTGATTAAAACAGGCGAAGAACGCCAGTTTATGATGTTAGATGCTGGCATGAACGATTTAATTCGCCCAAGCATGTACGATGCTCATCACGAAATACTTGCAGTAAATACAACAAACGCATCACAGAAAGTTTATGACGTTGTTGGTCCCGTTTGTGAAACTGGCGACACTTTTTCTAAAAACCGCCAAGTGAATGAATCAAAATCAGGTGATTTAATTGCCATTATGAGCTGTGGTGCTTATGGGGCAGTAATGGCTTCAACTTATAACACTAGAATGCTAGCGCCTGAAGTTATGGTAAAAGATAATGACTTTGCTGTTGTTAGAGCACGTACAACCTATGAAGAAGTCATTAATGCTGATTCAGTACCAAGTTGGGTTTAAAAAATAAAGAACCGCAAACATCACGAAATAACGAAGCCATCAGATGTTTAACATGATGGCTTCGTTACAAATTAGTTCCTAATATTTCTAATAGTTAAGCAAACCAATTAAGTAGAAATTATCGATTAAAACACACAACAAACGTCATCTAACATAGATGTAACTACCCAAACATTTTTGTAACCAACACGTGTTAATTGCTCCGCAGCAAAGGTAGCTCTAGCACCTGTAGCGCAATGTATAAAAATAGCTAAATTTTCATCAGGATACATTTGTAGCATTTTCATTTCTAACAAACCACGAGGAATGTTGATCGTATTTTCACCCGATTTTTCAGAAAATTCAGCCGGCTCTCTAACATCAATGATCAGGCCATTTTCAGCCTTACATTTAATCGCAGCATCTTCTGCCGTTATCGTATTAAGTGACTGCCTCGCATGGGCTATCAATTCAGGTATCGTTTTCAACATAATGAGTCCTTAATTATTTTATTCACTTTACATTTAATAACACATAGCGCTTTACTAATCACTACAGCTGGCTTTACCATCCTTTAAACCAAGTTTTTTCAATATCGTCATCATTAAGCACCATTTAGTAAACGATGATTGCAGTAGATTAATGCCAATAAATGCAGTAAACCAGATCCAATTCTGTGAGTGAAATTGAGTAAGTAACAATGATATTAAAATCATAATACCTGCAACAAAACGAAGTGCTTCATTAACTGTCATAACTATTCTCCAAGCTGATCTCTGTGAACTAATTAAACACAATTGCTAACTAGCTAATTTAACAGATTCTAATTTATCTTTTTCTTATTTAATACATTAGCCTTTACTAATTTAAAGTTCAATAGTAAAGTTAAATATCAATAACTATTTTGGTGCTTTTTATGACAAGTGATAAAACTAAATTACTAGAAAATGCTCAACAGGTTGCCGATATTTTAAAGCAATTAGCTAATCCCTACCGTTTAATAATTTTATGTTCGTTAGCACACGAAGAACTTACTGTTGGCGATTTAAATGAACAGGTTGATCTATCACAATCGGCACTTTCCCAACATTTAGCTAAACTAAGGGAAAGTGAAATAGTGACAACAAGACGTGAATCACAAACAATTTACTATCGTATTGCTAATCAAAAAATAAAGTTTTTATTAGAAGTTTTACAGCAGCAATTTTGTGAAGACATGTAAGTCACCCCTATTCGATTACTTGATTATTTTTACATTGCGACATTAACTGATAACCCATATTTAAAGGACTGCTAACTCATTATGCAGACTCCAATTAATTTTACTACCAAAGTAATCAGCAGCGTTTTAGTAAGCAAGCTGCCATTGGTTATTTTGGTCTTATCTATGCTCGCAGGCATGATGGCACTGAAGTACACGCCACGAGAAGAAGAGCCACAAATAGTGGTTCCTATGATTGATGTTGTAGTTAACGCTGAAGGCGTTAATGTGCAACAAGTAGAGCGTTTGGTCACCACCCCCTTAGAGAAACTACTCGCACAGATAAATGGCGTTGAGCATGTTTACTCCGTTACCAATAACAGCCAAACCGTAGTAACCCTGAGATTTCACGTGGGTGAAAATCGCCAAAATGCCTTACTCAATACCTATAACAAGCTTCATTCAAATACGGATAGAATTCCAGCCATTGTCACTAACTGGCGTATACAACCAATAGAAGTAGATGATGTTCCTATTATTATGCTTGGTTTGTGGAGCAGTGATGACACGATAGTAGATGACTATGACTTACGTCGTTTAGCCGAAGAAGTATCAACCTTTTTACAGGCCATTGATAATACCAGTGAAGTGAATATAGTTGGTGGTCGTTCAAGAGAAATACAAGTTAACGTAGATCCAGAACAAATGACCGCGCGTGCAGTAGCTATCGCAGATGTATTAAATGCAATTCAAGCATCTAATACTTTACAGTTTCATGGCAACCTTGCCCTAGAGAATCAGTCTTTTCGTCTCGAAAGTGGTGATGTATTTCGTGATATAGCTGCCTTAAAAAACACCCCTATTAATGTTATTGATGGTAGTGTGATTTTATTAAAAGATATTGCGAATATTACCGACAGCCCAGCAGAACAAAGTAGCTATACCTGGATTGACTTTGCTAATGGCCATCAACAAAAGCACTATTCAAGTAGCTCTTCAAGTAATAATGGCGATCATCCCATGGTTACGATCAGTGTTGCCAAACAACCGGGTAGCAATGCCGTTACCGTCGCCCAAGCGGTACATGATAAAATAGCTGTATTACAGCAATCCATTTTTCCACAAAATGTTCAGGTAGAAGTATTACGTGATTATGGTGAAACAGCGAATGAAAAAGTAAATAACCTCACCACTAGCTTAGCCTTTGCTGTATTTACCGTGGTGGTGTTTATTGCCGTGTTTTTAGGCTGGCGATCCGCTGTTGTAGTTGGCTTAGCTGTACCTATTTGTTATGGCATTACCTTGTCATTAGATTTAGCGTTTGGCTACACGATTAATCGTGTCACCTTATTCGCACTCATTTTATCTCTAGGTTTATTAGTTGACGATCCTATTACCGGTGTTGACAACATTGAACGCTATTTGAAAAATAAACATGGTACTTTGCAAGACAAAATAGTGGCTGCTATCAATGAAATTAGAGTGCCATTGTTAATGTCTACCTTAACCATTGTATTAGCCTTTATTCCCCTCGCCTATATAACCGGCATGATGGGACCTTACATGGCGCCCATGGCATTTAATGTTCCTTTAAGTGTGATCAGCTCTACCTTAGTCGCTTTTTTAGTGACCCCTTGGTTAGCATCAAAATTAATCAAACCGAAATCAGCGGCAGAAGTTGATGAAGATAGTGAGAAAAGCCAAGGCTTCAGCCAATTTTATCGTCGAATGCTAACCCCCTTATTAGAGAATAGAAAAAAAGGTAAGTTTGTTCTTTGGGTGGTATTAGCCTTGTTTATTATTACCGCCATGTTGCCTATTATGCGCCTTGTACCATTAAAGTTATTACCTTTTGATAATAAAAATGAGCTGCAAGTTATTATCGATATGCCAGAAAATGCCACGTTAGAACAAACGGCAGCGATGGCAAAAACAATATCAAATAAAGCACAGCAACTACCAGAAATTAAAGCAATAGCAAGCTATGTAGGAACGCCATCACCGATAGATTTCAACGGTATGGTTCGCCAACATTATCAGCGTCAAGCACCTCATATGGCTGACTTACGCATAATTTTATTGGATAAAACAGCACGTGAACATCAATCACATGCCATCGTATTAAGATTAAGACAACACTTAGCTGCTCTTAGCACTAACGGCGTAAAGATTAAAGTAGTGGAAGTACCACCTGGTCCACCGGTGCTCAGCACATTGGTTGCCGAACTTTATGGTGATGAATTTACGCAGTACAGTGAATTACAACAAGCAGCAAGCATTGTTGAGCATAGATTAAAACTAGAGCCCCATGTTGTTGAAGTTGATTCTACCGTTGGTAATGACCAGCCAATATTTCGCTTCGTTAGTGATAAAATCAAAGCCGCTTTATCGGGTATTTCTACAGCGAATATCAACCAAGTACTAGACGTTGCTAATACCGGAAAAGTGGCTGGTTACCTGCATGTCGATGATGAAGCATCACCACTCGCAATTAAGGTGAAATTACCGATTGAACAACGAGAAACGCTTGCTGATTTTTATCGCTTAACCATCAAAGGACAAGCAGGTATTGTGCAAAGCACCACGCCTCAAGGTATTGACATAGCACCACAGTCGCTTGTTTCATTAGGCGAACTAGGTCAATTCGAACAACAAGTAAATGATAAACCTATCTTTCATAAAGACTTAAAACCCGTGGTCTATGTAACCGCTGATATTTCAGGAAGAACACCTGCGGCTATCATCGCTGATGTCGGTAGTGACTTACAAAACGCTAGTATTCTCGACAACAACATCAGTAATAACAACACAACAACAGAGCCAAATGATTGGACTAAGCGAACTTTTTTAACCAGTGGTGGTAGTCAACTATGGCAACTCCCCGACAACATCACATTATCTTGGAGTGGTGAAGGAGAATGGAGTATTACCTTACGGGTCTTTATTGACATGGGGATTGCTTTCGCCTTTGCACTCACTGCTATTTTCTTGGTTCTTAGAATTCAAACAGGCTCAGCAGCATTATCTGGCATTATAATGTCAGCAATACCCTTAACGGTAATTGGTATTATGCCGGGGTTCTTTTTACTCAATCAATTTGGTGAACGTGAAATAGCGAATGCTCCTGACCCCGTATTATTTACCGCAACCGCCATGATAGGCATGATTGCGTTAGCAGGTATAGTGGTTAGAAATTCATTGATTTTAATTGAATTTATTACCCAAGCACGTGATAGAGGCGAGCCAATTAAAGAAGCATTAATTCAAGCTGGCGCGGTGCGTATGCGGCCTGTTCTATTGACTGCCGGCACCACCTTATTAGGCAATTTAATTATCACCCTCGACCCCGTATTCAGCGGTTTAGCTATTTCCATTATATTTGGCATCATTTCTTCAACCATCTTTACACTACTTGTTGTCCCTATTGTATACCTGTTAGTTTTTGACAATGAACAATCCAATAAAGCCATTGCAGATGATAAACAAGATATAACCACTGATTCCATAAGAAAATCAACTGAGGCGCAGACATAGTCATGACTCATACCAAAGCAGATAAAAGCACAGTACAAAAAACACTTATTCCTGTGGTCGCCTTAACTGTTCTGCTGTTAATGGTGGCATGGCTAGCAGGATCATTTGATGAAAAAACATCGCCAGCATTAAATGATAAAGCGAACAACCAAATAAGAGCCTCAATAATTGATCAGAACAATAGCTATACGGTAGTGGCCAGTAATGAAGCTATATTTGAGCCTATCGCTGCTAGCCTTGAAGCAAAACAAGCAACCATTATTTCGGCTAGAATTTTAGCGCGTATTGAACAAATAAACGGTAGGTCAGGTAACCTAGTCAAAAAAGGTGATCTATTAATTCAATTAGAACAAAACGACTTACAATCAGAAGTGTTACAAGCCAAACAAAATGTCAATGCCATGCAAGCGCGATATACAGAGTCAAAGCAAAACCTTGATCGCGCTGTTGAGCTATTTAAAACAAAATTAGTTTCCGAATTTGAATTAGATAAAAATAGCACAAATTATCAAACAATTCAGGCTGAATTAACTGCAGCTAAACAAGGGTTATCTCAAGCCCAAACAACCTTAAGTTATGCCACCTTAATAGCGCCAATTGATGGACGTATTGTTGACCGTTTTGCTGAGCCAGGCGACACAGCTCAGCCTGGAATAAAGTTATTATCATTATATAATCCATTATCTTTACGCGTAGAGGCACACGTACGCGAGCAACTCGCGTTAACGTTAACCAATGGACAAAAAATAGAAATTGAATTACCTAGCGTGAATAAAATCATAACGGGTGAAATAGAAGAAATAGTTCCGGCGGCAAACACGGGCTCACGGAGTTTTTTAGTTAAAGCCCGTATGACTTACCATGAGAACTTGTTACCTGGAATGTACGCACGCATGTTAATCCCCGCCGGCGAACAAACCATGTTAACTATTCCGGCAAACAGCGTCGCACACGTTGGCCAATTAGACTTTGTTTGGCTTAATGTTAATGGTGAAATTCAACGTCGCTTCGTTAGGTTAGGTAAAGAGAAACATGGCATGGTCACGGTAATCTCAGGCTTAATCGCTGGTGATGAAATAATAACGCCATAAATATAAGACTCTGAGTAAAATCAAAATAACTTACGCGTTAATAAATACTGATTGTCACGTTGACTGCCATGCACTCAACCTCCTACAATAACAGCAATTTCATAATCCCATAAAAGGTATCGACATGGCTCAGCCACTACCAGATAAATTCATCATGACGATGAATCGAGTTTCTAAAGTAGTTCCACCAAAACGTACTATTTTAAAAGACATATCTCTTTCATTTTTTCCTGGTGTTAAAATAGGTGTTTTAGGTTTAAACGGTTCTGGTAAATCTACCCTACTTCGCATTATGGCGGGTCTTGATACAGAATTTGAAGGTGAAGCGACCGCATTAGCTGGCACTAACATTGGTTATTTACCGCAAGAACCAATCCTTGACGAAACGAAGACAGTTAGAGAAATCGTTGAAGAAGGTGTTGCTACCGTTAAAAATGCTTTAGCCCGTCTTGACCAAGTGTATAACGAATATGCTGAAGAGAATGCTGATTTTGATAAGCTAGCAAAAGAGCAAGGTGAATTAGAAGATATCATCAATAGCAACGATGGTCATAATATTGATAACGTACTTGAACGTGCTGCTGATGCATTACGTTTACCTGAATGGGACCAAGTAATTAAAGTATTAAGTGGTGGTGAACGCCGTCGTGTTGCACTTTGTCGTTTATTACTACAAAAACCTGACATGTTATTACTTGATGAACCAACAAACCATTTAGATGCTGAATCTGTTGCTTGGTTAGAGCGTTTCTTACATGACTACCCTGGTACTGTGGTAGCAATTACCCATGATAGATACTTTTTGGATAATGTTGCTGGCTGGATCTTAGAGCTTGATAGAGGACATGGTATTCCTTATGAAGGTAACTATTCTGCATGGTTAGAACAAAAAGATGCGCGTCTTGCGCAAGAAAGCAAAGGTGAAAGTGCACTACAAAAAACTATCAAGCAAGAACTTGAATGGGTGCGTTCAAATCCAAAAGCTCGTCAATCAAAAAGCAAGGCCCGTATGGCACGTTTTGAAGAACTTAATAGCCAAGATCATCAAAAACGTAATGAAACCAACGAACTTTACATTCCACCGGGACCTCGTTTAGGCGATAAAGTTTTAGATGTTACTAACTTAACGAAATCTTTTGGCGATAGAGTACTCATTGATGATTTAAGTTTTAGCGTTCCAAAAGGCGCTATCGTTGGTATTATTGGGCCAAACGGTGCGGGTAAATCAACACTATTCAAAATAATGTCAGGTGCTGAAAAACCAGACTCTGGTAATGTGGAAATTGGCGATACAGTGAAGATTGCCAGTGTTGATCAGTTCCGAGATGATATGGACAACAGCAAAACAGTTTACCAAGAAATTTCACAAGGTCATGAAATTTTACAAATTGGTAATTTCGAAATTCCAAGTCGTGCTTATGTTAGTCGTTTTAACTTTAAAGGTAATGATCAACAAAAGATCATTGGTGATTTATCTGGTGGTGAGCGTAATCGCGTTCATTTAGCCAAGCTTGTGCAAACAGGTGGTAACGTATTACTACTTGATGAACCAACCAATGATCTAGATGTTGAAACATTACGTGCGCTTGAAGAAGCCTTGTTAGAGTTCCCTGGTTGTGCCATGGTTATTTCCCATGACCGCTGGTTCTTAGACAGAATTGCCACTCATATTTTAGATTATCGCGATGAAGGTCAAATCAACTTCTACGAGGGTAACTTCACCGATTATGAAGCTTGGTTGAAAAAGACATTAGGGCCTGCAGCGACAGAGCCACACAGAATTAGATACAAAAAAATAAGTTAAGCACTACATAAAAATATCCCTTACAAGTAGTGAGTGATTTTTATATGATAAGGTGATGAATTTACTAAAAAGCCAGTTAAAATTTTGATTTTAACTGGCTTTTTTATGCCTTATAATTTTTTACTTTTTGATAAAATGGAGTTATGCTAAAAATCATATTAAGACTCCCTATTACCGCATTTAAGGAAACCCTATGAATCATCTTGTTATTTCTTGTATTGGCCCTGATAGAGCCGGCATTGTTGACACACTATCTACCATTATTAGCCGTCACAATGGTAATTGGCAAGTGAGTAGTTTACACCATTTATCTAATTTTTTTGCTGGCGTAATTGAAGTGGCGGTAGAGAAAAAAAATACTGAAGCACTAACGGCTGATCTTAAAAGTATAGCAGGCTTAACCTGCCAAATAGCGTTAGCTGAACCAAATTTAGCACAAGTAAAGACCCACTTAGTATTGGAATTAACCGCTAATGATAGAGCAGGTATAGTGCAAGAAATTTCATCAGTGATCCACCATCAAGGTGGCAATTTAATCAAGCTGCTAAGTTCGCAATCAAGTGCTCCACATACAGGCCAACTAATGTTTAAGGCAACAGTACAAGTCGCAATGAAAGATAATAATTTGGATGATTTAATTAGTGCTTTAGAGCACATTGCTGATGATTTAATGGTAGATATTACTACATCATCGTGATGGTATATCGTAAATGAGTGGCGAATGAGTAGTGACTTTAACAAGTCACTAACAAACGTCGCTAACAAAAATATCTAACAAACTAGACCTTCTTCGAAATAAATAG
>DPHE01000099.1:27686-42828 GCA_003521815.1 Colwellia sp. | reverse complement strand
GAGCGCGATTTGTCTATACGATAAAAACGCTCCGTCAGTCTATTTAGTTGATCAGACTTAATGCCATCGCCATTGTCCTTCACGCTAAAAATGACCTTATCGCCATTGCGACGCCAACTTACGTCGATAATGCCATTGCTTGAAGTGTAAGCAATGGCATTAGAGATTAAGTTAGCACAAGCACTCTTTAATTCTGTTTCAATACCAAAAACACCGATTCCTTGGGTAATATGAGTACGAAGTTCATGTTGTTTGAGTTTGATTAAGCCACCTAGCATCTTCAACAAGATTTTCAACTAACACCGGCATATCAACTGGTTTCATGTCTTCGTCATCACGATTATTTTCAACTTTTGATAAACTTAACAGTTGCTCAACTAAGCGCTCCATACGAGACACTTGGCCTTCAATCGTATTGAAAACTTTATGCCAGTGTGGGTCTAAAGCATGTTCGGTTTCTTGGATCATTTCCACGTAACCGCGCACTACCGTTAACGGAGTTTTTAATTCATGAGAAACATTAGCAACAAATTCTCGACGCATTTTTTTCAATCGATGGTATTTAGCAATAGCACGAGACATAAGTAACACTCGCTCACCACCAAATGACATCACCGATATTTCTAACTGCAATTCATCATTAATAGGTGATGTAATTGTACAAGGTGTCTCAAACTTACCTTTTTGAAGGTAATCTGAAAACTCAGGATCAATAAGTAACTGCTCAATATGTTTACCAACATCATCAGGGAAACGTACACCAAGTAACCGCTGAGCTTTTTTGTTTCCTGACATAATGACTAAGTCAGGAGATAAAATTATCGCTGCGTCAGGTATTGCTTCAATTCCAGAATGAAAACGGAAATCTTGCGTAATAGGGATGGGAGTATTCATTTTATATACAGCACTTTTTCTTTCGTGGTCACTAATATCAATACTAGTGAGCCATTCTTACTAATGATTAAATTACTTTTTAACTTTACTGGTCAATTTACCAGAGAAGCGATAACCTGCCCCTCTAACCGTTTGAATAAACTCTTCGTGACCGGCACCTGAAATGGCTTTTCTTAAACGTCTGATATGTACATCAACCGTTCTATCTTCAACGTAAACATTAGTTCCCCACACATTGTCTAACAGTTGCTCACGCGAATAAACGCGTTCAGTGTGAGTCATAAAAAAGTGTAATAAACGAAACTCGGTAGGCCCTAAATCCAAAGATTCGTCATTAATCGTCAGTTGATGAGCAACAGGATCTAATTTCAAACCGTGAAATTCAACTTTTTCTGATAACGATGTTGGCGACACGCGACGAATTACCGCTTTAATACGGGCGATAAGCTCTTTTGGAGAAAAAGGTTTAGTCACATAATCATCAACGCCTGCATCAAGCCCCTTCACTTTATCGTCTTCATCTGCACGCGCCGTGAGCATAATAATAGGAATATTACGGCTGTATTCATTCTGTTTCAATTCTTTAGCGAGCTTAACGCCACTGCCACCTGGTAACATCCAATCAAGTAAAATCAAATCAGGATAAGGTTCTACAATTTTGTCCTTAGCCTGTTTTATATCAATAGCCTCAACCGAATTAAAGCCATTTTGCTCTAAAACAAACGTGATCATTTCCCTAATTGGTGTTTCATCTTCAACAACTAAAATGTACCCGCTCATACATACGCCTTAAATATAGAGTCTGAATGTAATTTATTATTACGTTTTCTTATTATGCTATTGTGCATATCAAACGTGACACTTTTATGACAAGGTTATAATAAATACAATTCATTTACTAAAAATTTTATATTTCACCTCTTAAATGATTCGTTCACTTAAGTGTACCAATGTTAAGTTTTGCCATAACTTTTCCGCGACTGGCCCTAATAAACGAGACTTTAATTTTATCGCTTGATAATTCAAGGGTATTTTTGTATCAATATCTTTCATATTCAATGTTAATAACGTCTGTTGTTCCAACTCATCTTTAATCATGTAATCTGGCAAGCGCCCCCAACCTATTCCACTCATGATTAACGTTTTTTTAGTACTAAAATCATTTACGTACCAGCACCGGCACTACATAAAAGCATAGGTGTTTCACTGTTCATTTTAATGGTTGTTAGACTGATATGGCGCTATAAACAATTAACACCCGAGCATTTAGCTAGTCATAGTGCTTTAGAACGTAAAGCCGGTAAATTGATTCATTCAGCCCTGTACCTGTTGGTATTCATTATTATGATCAGTGGTTATCTAATTTCAACCGCAGATGATCGTGGTATTGAGGTGTTTGAGTTTTTTGTCATACCTGGTTTTGGCTCTTTTATTGAAAACCAAGAAGACATAGCTAGTCTCATACATAAATGGTTAGCCTATTTACTCATAACACTCGCATTACTTCATTAGGGTTTATAACCAGTCTCGTGGTACTAAATAGTGGCCAAGTTTAGCTTCATCACTATTTTCTTCCGGTTGATAATTATATTCCCACCGAGCTAATGGTGGCATCGACATTAAAATAGACTCAGTTCTACCGCCTGACTGTAATCCAAATAAAGTACCGCGATCAAATACCAAATTAAACTCCACATATCTACCACGGCGATATAATTGAAATTGTCGTTGTTCTTCTGTGTATTGATCATTTTTACGACGATTCATTATGGGTACATAAGCATCTATAAAACCTTGGCCTACGGCTTTAATGTAATTTAAGCACGTATCAAAGTCCCACTTATTCAAATCATCAAAAAACAAACCACCTACACCACGGGTTTCATCACGATGTTTTAAGTAGAAATAGTCATCACACCATTTTTTATAATCACTATAAATTTCTTCACCAAAAGGAGAACATAAATCATGTGCGACTTGATGCCAATGAATAACATCCTCAGCTACAGGGTAGAAAGGCGTTAAATCAAAACCGCCGCCAAACCACCAAACGGGCTCTTCACCTTCTTTTTCTGCAATAAAAAATCGTACATTGGCATGTGAAGTAGGAATATGAGGGTTTTTCGGATGAATAACTAAAGATACGCCACAAGCCTGCCATGTACGACCGGCTAATTCTGGCCTATGTGCTGTTGCTGATGGCGGTAATTTATCACCTGAAACAACTGAAAAATTAACACCACCTTGCTCTATTAGATCACCATTGGTCATAACTCGTGTGCGACCGCCACCACCTTCTTTACGTTTCCAGTTGTCTTCAATAAACTTACCACTGCCATCCGTTTTTTCTAATGCATCGCAAATTTGATATTGTAATTGTTTTAAAAACTCAATAACGATAGAGATATCAGGAACTTTATTTTGGTTAGCAATAGAGTGATTCATGAAATAATAATTTTCCAAAAGCAATACGTGAATAAGCCCTGATTATACCAAGCTAATTCAAAATCCTAAACTAATACCAATTAAATTAATTGATAAATTTTTAGTGAGGATAAATTTTCAAGAATAAGGAGTTTGATTGACCAATAGCTGACTATTGGGATTGAAAGCAACGATGATATTGCTTTTAACTAACCCAAACTACTGATGCCATGCTGTAGAGATGCGGTTATTCCTTGCTCATCTTCAATTTTAAAATGCATATTTCTTAAGGCATAAGGACGATAGTCACTCACCTCTATAAACCGTTGGGCAACACTGTGGTGAATAATAGGCGCATGCTTCGATATAACATCATCCACATTTACCCGAACTAAACGAGGAGACAAGGTAACTGAATTGGTATTAGTGCGAACCTGCGTATGTAATTTCCCTGTAGGTATAGGCTTTATATTCAGGTCATCAACACAAATAAAATCTTGAGCACCCGGTATTTTAAGCCCTTCATAATCAATATCTTTCACATCGATTATGGTTAATTCGTTCTCAACACATTTAAGCATATATTGTAGTGTTATATCCGATAAACCGTCAAACCAATAACTGCCACCAATGTCCGAGTGTACGCCAGAAAACCATAGTTCATTAATCCGACTATCATGATTAAAAAGAGTCGGTTGAAATAAAATACGCTTTTCATCTAATGACAATAAATGTACCGCTTTTTCAACATGGGTACCAAGCGTGCCATTTTCAAAGACAATACCACTAGCAGGATAAGTATCAGGATTTAAATCCAGTGAGCCACGTGTTGCAGCAACCGTATCAAAAACACCTAGAAATTTCACTTTATGCGATAAATGAGCAGCAAACATACGGGCAATGGCAGCACCACGACTAAAGCCAAAAATATAAATAGCGTCACCTTCACCAAAGTTAGCTTTTACATCAGCCCTTGCTTCATCAAGAATTTCATCCATATCACCGTAAGGCGGTGAAAACATAGCATTGAATTTCCGTTTCAACCAATTTCCACGTGTGCCGACTCCACTGTAATAAAAACTATGTTGCTCACTCAAAGTGGCGTTAGCACCATTTTTCGGACTGAGTTTTCCACCAAAAAAAGCATGCAGCTTAAGTATATTACTAATACTGGTGTCTTCAAAAAAATCAGCTGAGTCTTCTGGCGAATTACATGTTCCATCAAAACAAAAAATTAACTTTTTCATAATATCCTCTCATCCATATAGATTGACGTATTAAAAATAGAAGAATACTTCATAATTAGCAAATGATTAACCCACACTATTGTTCAAAAAATCCTACAATAGTTAATAACATGGGCTAGTCAACAGCACATTCAAACTGTAGAATCTATGTCATTATTATTTAGCTAATAGAAGAAGCATTTAAGATGGGCAGAGCTTACCAAAACCGTAAATTATCCATGGCGAAAACCGCCGGTGCAAAAACCAAAGTTTATTCAAAGTACGGTAAAGCGATTTACGTTTGTGCTAAAACTGGCGGAACAGATCCCGATGGTAATTTATCGTTACGCAGCTTAATTGATAAAGCAAAAAAAGATCAAGTTCCTACTCATGTAATTGATAATGCGCTTAAAAAAGCCTCTGGTGCTGGTGGTGAAGATTTTGTTGAAGCACGTTATGAAGGTTTTGGTCCCGGTAATTGCATGGTAATTATTGACTGTTTAACCGATAACGGTAACCGAACGATTAAAGATGTACGCCAGTGTTTTACCAAAACGCATTCTAAAATTGGCTCTTCTGGCACGGTATCGCACATGTTTGATCACCAAGCAGTATTTGCTTTTAAAGGTGAAGATGACGAAACGGTGTTAGAAAACTTAATGATGGCTGATATAGATGTGAGTGATGTTGAGTTAGAAGACGGCATTATTACCGTTTACGCACCACATACTGAATTCTTTAAAATAAAAACCGAATTTGCCAACTCGATGCCTGAGTTTGACTTAGAAGTTGAAGAAATCACTTGGGTGCCACAAAACTATATCGATATTGAAGGTGAAGATGATCTCGATAATTTTGAAAAGTTTATTGCGATGTTAGATGATTGTGATGATGTGCAAAATGTTTATCACAACGCAGAAGTTAAAGATTAATAAATAAAGAAGTAACTCACCTAAAATACCAAGCCCATCTTTATGATGGGCTTTTTTATTTTCAAGATAAACCGTATATCTAGATAGCACAGAGCGTTCAGCTATTTTTGTCGCAGGTCTATATGATAAATGATTGAATCAAAGTCCAAAATAAAACGCTTAAAACTCAGCATCTATTTGAAACGTCATGACTTCTTTAGTGATCGGATGACTCAGTGTTAACATTTCGGCATGCAAGTGTAAGCGTTTAATATTTTTACCGTCAGTATAATTGCTGCTAGAATGATTATTGCTGCCATATAAATCATCACCCAATATAGGTAAGTTTAATCCTAAGGGGTGGGCGCAATGCACACGAAGTTGATGTGTTCGCCCAGTTTCTGGATATAAATAAAGTTTAGTTCTTCCCGCTATTTGTTCGATAACTTGCCACTGAGTTTTAGCCGCTTTACCCTGCTCAAAACACACTAACTGCCTTGGTCTATCATCAAAGTCTCCACGTAGCGGCAACGTAATATCCCCTGACTTTTTATCAAAAAAAGTCGTTGTACTTTGAACAAGTTGTTCTTCTAAAATAGCGATATATCGCTTTTTAATTGTTCGACTAATAAATTGCTTCTGTAGATTTTTTTGCGCTCGTTGAGTTAATGCTAACACCATTAAACCTGAGGTTGCCATATCTAATCGATGCACAATCAATGTACCCGTAGCGTTAGGAAACTGCTGCTTTATGCGTGAATAGACTGAATCTGCAATATTTTTACCCGGAATAGATAACAGCCCACTGGGTTTATTAACCACAACAATAACATCGTCTTGAAAAATAATTTCAAGCGTTTTATTTGCTGCGGGGTTTATCAATAAAGGATCGTCGTCAAGCGCCATGCCTGCCAACATATGCCCAAGAATAGGTTTACATTTACCAATGCAGGCACCATAAATCTTTTTATGTTGCCGTATTTCTGATTTTGGTGCTTGTCCCCACCAAAATTCGGCCATAGCCAAAGGAGTTAACCCAAACTTAAAGGCATATTGTAGCAACTTCGGTGCAGCACAATCTCCAGCACCTGCAGGTGGAGTTTGATAAGGTGTATCTAGAAATAATTCGATGAGGTTTTTTTCAATCGCTGCGCTATTTAGAAAACGATATTGCTCAAATAGTTTTTTTTGTAAAGCACTTGATAATTGTTTGCGTTTTTCTTTAAGCTGAGTGATTTCATCGGTAAAAACATTAAGGTCTTCTTGTGCCGCGTTAATTTTTTCTAACCAATGCGTTTTCAAATCACGTAAGCTGTTTTTATCAACAACACTTTCTTTTGCTAACGCTAATTTTACTCCAATAAAATCGATAGCACTTAGCGAGTGTTCATCGTTCTTTCGTTGCTGTTTCCTATTAGCTCGATTTAGTGACATTATCTGTTGATAAGCACTAACATCTCGCTGAGATTCATCTTCAATATCAATGAGAATTTTCTGGCCTTGTTTCAGTTCATCATCATCTTCCAACTGCTGTAATTGATGATTCAGCTGATTGATAATAACACTCTGCGTTTGATAAAATTCTACTTGCGTAAACGGATCAAAAACAGGTGGCACAAAATTAATTGTATTCTGACTAGCCCTATCCAGATTAGTCCCAGCCTCATCTATTGTTAACTTACCCGAAAAAGCACAAAGATAACCCACCTCGCCTTGCTCATTTTTAACTAACAGTACCCCAAACATCTTCCCCGTTTGAGTAAACTCTTTCTGGTAATAAGCATTGTTACTTAATTGTTGTTGTAATTCGTGGGCTGCCAATAGACACAGTGGATGTGGCTCATAATAAAATGGAAAGGTGAAACGCTCAGGTAAATCATAACCATCAATGTTATGTTTAAAGTGAGTGAAACAAGTTTTCTGATTATTCATATATTTCATTTTAAAAAAAAGGCAGTAACACTTTCATGCGACTACCTGTTTGTATATTATTTCAGTTTACTGATTTTCATTAAGTAAGACTAATGAACCTCAGACACCATATTTACAGTGTACTTTGGAATATCTACCACTAAGTCTTCATCACCAACAATCGATTGGCAGCTAAGACGTGATTCAGGCTCTAGTCCCCATGCTTTATCAAGCATGTCTTCTTCAAGTTCATCGCCTTCTTCGATAGAGTCAAAACCTTCTCGAATGATTACGTGACACGTTGTACATGCACATACTTTTTCACAAGCATGTTCAATACCAATGTCGTTTCTTAAGGCAACGTTTAATACGCTCTCACCTTTTTCAGCTTCTACTACTGCGCCATCTGGGCATAATTCTGCATTGGGTAAAAATATAATTTTTGGCATGTTATCTAATCTCTTTATTCTCGTCGCTCTACTAAAGCTTCTCTACGGATTGGCCTGCTAATGCTTTATTAATAGAGCTATCCATTCGACGCTCTGCAAATATCGCTGTACTGTGATCTAATTTATCAATTGCCGCTTCAATAGCACCGACATCACTGCCTTGGCTAACTTGAGCTAGGGCTTTAATCGTCACGTCAATATCATTTATGTCTTGTGCTGATAATAAATGGCTATCAGTAGATAACGCGGCTTGAATAGACTCAATTACGCGTGATGCTTCTACTTGCTGCTCTTTTAACATACGTGCATCTATATCAGCCTTAGCATTGTTCATTGAATCTTTAATCATTTGCGCTATTTTACTGTCATCTAAGCCAAAAGAAGGCTTAACTTCGATACTCGATTCAACGCCCGACGATTTTTCCATCGCACTAACTGATAATAAGCCATCCGCATCCACTTTAAAAGTAACACGAATATGTGCAGCACCTGCCGTCATTGGTGGAATACCACGTAATTCGAAACGTGCTAGCGAACGACAATCATCAACTAACTCGCGTTCGCCTTGCAATACATGAACCGCCATGGCTGTTTGACCGTCTTTAAAAGTAGTAAACTCTTGCGCTTTTGCCACTGGAATAGTGGTATTACGCTGAATAACTTTTTCAACTAAGCCACCCATCGTTTCTAAACCTAAAGATAGTGGTATCACGTCAAGTAATAACATGTCACTGTCAGGTTTGTTACCCGCTAAAATATCCGCTTGAATCGCTGCTCCAATGGCGACAACTTTATCAGGATCGATAGAGGTTAATGGTTTTTTATTGAAGTATTTCTCTACTTCACCTCGTACTAATGGTACACGTGTAGAACCGCCAACCATAACCACTTCTAACACTTGATCAGTGCTTATTTGTGCGTCTTTTAAACTGCGACGGCAAGCCCGTAAGGTTTTTTTAACTAATGCAGCAATTAAACCGTCAAACGTGTCTTTGTGTAAAGTAGTTGTCCAATTCTTTTCTTTCTCTAACTGAGAATCTAACGTTAATATAACATCAACACTTTCTTGCTCAGTTAACTGTTCTTTAGCTGAACAAGCTTGTTGCATTAATTGACGTTCTAACGAAGGAGATAATGGGCGAGTTAAACCGGCCTGTTCAACAAGATAGTCTACGAGAACCACATCAAAATCGTCACCGCCAAGCGCTGAATCACCACCGGTAGCCAATACTTCAAATACGCCTTTATTTAGACGTAAAATAGAAATATCAAACGTGCCTCCACCTAAATCGTAGATAGCAATAACGCCCTCTTGTCCTGAGTCAAGCCCATAGGCTAAAGCAGCCGCTGTAGGTTCATTTAATAAACGTAAAACATTAACACCTGCAAGTTTAGCCGCATCTTTCGTACTTTGGCGTTGAGCATCATCAAAATGTGCAGGCACAGTTACTACCACCCCCGTTAACTTACCACCTAATGCTTGCTCTGCTCGTTCTGCTAAGGTTTTTAATATTTCAGCCGACACTTGTATCGGATTAATATTACCTTGACGAGTCACTATTTCAGGATGATTCTCATCACCACAAAATTGATATGGCAATGAAGGATACTTACTGCGAATGTCAGCCAATGAACGGCCAATCAAACGCTTGGCTGACACAATGGTATTTTGCGGATCGCTAACACTTAGCGCTTTCGCTGCTTCGCCAACTAAAATACTATTACCTACTGACGCGTTTTTGCCTAATAGCGTGTCTTGTAAAGGAACTTGATAGTTAACAATAGAAGGTAGAATATCACGACCCTGATGATCCACTAAGGTAGTAGTATTTCCACTTTGTACACTGGCAATTAATGAATTAGTGGTGCCTAAATCAATACCTGCGGCTAATCTATGTTCATGAGGAACGGTACTTTGACCGGGTTCTGCAATTTGTAATAAAGCCATATTTTATGAATTCGGTGTTATATTTAAATTTCGCTATGATGATGTTTGTTAACTAAGTCATTTGTACTCATTAGTCATCAAACAAACTATCTTCGAGACGATCAAGCTCAATATTGAGTTTTTGGTAAAACTTTAACTTACGTAAATTATCGCATGCTAGCATATTTGCTGCTGTATTATTTTCAAGTATTTGTTGTTGCATCATATCAACGAGTTGTTGATACTCCTGTGCCAACACCTGTTGAGCATGATTAAAAGCTGACTCTGTATCATCGGAAAACTTCACGTCGCCAAGCATTTCTCTTAGTTCCATTTGTTGCATTAAAAAACGTGTATCACTAAATGATTGTTGCTCATTCGGCATATCAACACCGCGCAGCGTTAATATATATTCAGCGCGCTTTAATGGTTGCTTGAGTGTTTGATAAGCATCATTAATTTCAGCAGATTTTTGCACTGCTAATAATTGATCTTGAGATGAAGCATGAGCGAACCTGTCAGGATGAACTGCTTTTTGCAACGTTTGATAAGATTGTGATAGATGATTTAGATCGACATCAAAAGAAACTTCAATGGCGAATAACTGGAAGTAGTTCAAAATAGTTCTCGTAGATTAGCGCGTTGTGTTTATTTCAATAAAAAAATTGCACTCTAAAACTGACTAAATTATAACGAATTTAGCTCAAAGGTATTTTGTTCTCATGCAAGGCGAAAGCACAGAGTTGACGCTAATCAATGAGTACTTACAACACGGCAGCTGGACAAAATATCAAAGAGATAAATTTGTTATCACAATGTTAAACGTTAAATGATTCACCACAACCACACTCACCTTTAGCGTTTGGGTTGGTAAACTGAAAGCCTTCATTGAGGCCTTCTTTAACAAAATCTAGCTGAATGCCATCAAGGTAAACCAAGCTTTTGGCATCAATGATGATATTTACGTCTTCGATGTTAAAAACTTCATCATCTTCATTTAAATCATCAACAAACTCAAGTACATAAGCTAAACCTGAGCAACCCGTAGTTTTTATCCCTAGACGTAAACCAAGGCCTTTACCTCGGTTAGTCATAAAAGATTTAACGCGTTCTGTTGCCTCTGGCGTCATAGTTACTGACATTCTACTTTCTCACTTTATTCTTTTGTAGCCCAACGTTTAAAAATGATTAGCCTTGCTTGCTTTTATAATCTTCAATCGCTGCTTTAATTGCATCTTCAGCCAAAATTGAGCAATGAATTTTTACCGGTGGTAAGGCTAATTCTTCAGCAATAGCCGTATTTTTAATTTCGCCTGCTTCTTCAATTGATTTACCTTTTACCCACTCTGTAACCAATGAGCTTGAAGCAATAGCAGAGCCACAGCCGTAAGTTTTAAATTTAGCATCTTCAATAATGCCATCTTCAGATATTTTAAGTTGTAACTTCATTACATCGCCACACGCCGGTGCGCCAACCATCCCTGTTGCTACTGATGGATCATTTTTATCCATTGAGCCAACGTTACGTGGGTTTTCATAATGATCGATTACTTTTTCGCTATAAGCCATAATATTTTCTCCTAAGTACGTTATCTTTATTTACCTTAATTACTTAAGTAAAGTCTAGTGTGCTGCCCATTCAATTGAGTCTAAATCAATACCGTCTTTGAACATTTCCCAAAGCGGTGACATGTCACGTAAATGACCAATAGATTTTTGTATAAGCGTGATAGCAAAATCTATTTCTTCTGCCGTAGTGAAACGACCAAAACTAAAACGTATAGAGCTGTGCGCCATTTCATCATTTAATCCTAATGCACGTAATACATAGGAAGGTTCAAGACTTGCTGAGGTACAAGCGCTACCAGAAGATACCGCTAAATCTTTCAACGCCATAATTAATGACTCACCTTCAACAAAGTTGAAACTAACATTTAAATTACCTGGGTAGCGTTTATCAAAATCACCATTAACAAAGACTTGTTCCATCGTATTTAAACCAGCCCATAAACGATCACGCATCACGGTTACATGCTTAAGATCTTGGTCCATCTCTTCTTTGGCAATCCTAGCAGCTTCACCCATACCAACAATTTGATGCGTTGCTAATGTACCTGAACGCATACCACGTTCGTGACCGCCACCGTGCATTTGTGATTCGAGACGGATACGCGGCTTACGGCTGACGTATAGTGCACCAATACCTTTGGGTCCATACATTTTGTGTGCTGAAATAGACAATAAATCAACTTTCAAATGCTGCATATCAATATGTATTTTTCCGGCACTTTGCGCGGCATCGACATGAAAAATAATTTTACGAGCACGACACATTTCGCCAATTCCACTGATATCTTGAATAACACCAATTTCATTATTTACATGCATAACACTAACCAAAACAGTATCGTCACGCATGGCCGCTTCAAGTTTATTTAAGTCAATTAAGCCGTTATCTTCAGGATCAAGATAAGTCACTTCAAAACCCTCACGCTCTAATTCTCGACATGTATCTAAAACAGCTTTATGCTCTGTTTTACAGGTAATAATATGCTTACCTTTCTTGTGATAAAAATGTGCAGCACCTTTGATTGCAAGGTTATTAGATTCTGTTGCACCAGATGTGATAACTATTTCACGAGGGTCTGCGTTAATTAATTCAGCTATTTGATTGCGAGCAATATCAACGGCTTCTTCTGCTTGCCAGCCAAATTTGTGCGAGCGTGATGCAGGGTTACCAAAATGACCATCTGTAGTCATATATTGCATCATTTTTTCTGCTACACGTTTATCAACAGGGGTGGTTGCTGAATAATCAAAATAAATAGGAAGCTTCATTTGCTGTCTTTCTCCACTTAATACTATGTTCTTTAAAAAGTTATGGGGATAATTGTTTCTAAGGATTGTTCTTTATTGCTGCGCTTGTGTATATCACTTTGCCTTTTAGAAACAGCTTGTATATCATGTTTAGCAACTAACTCTGCTAGGGTAATGTTTTTCAAAAACTCTTCAATTCGTTCACTTAAGTCTTCCCATAAAGAATGGGTTATACATTGTTGTCCACCTTGGCAATTTCCTTTTCCTTGGCATTTTGTAGCATCTACACTCTCGTGAACTGCAATAATGACATCTGCAACAGCTATCTCTGCTGAGCATTTACCCAAACGATAACCTCCGCCTGGACCACGAATACTATTAACTAAGCCATATTTACGTAATTTAGAAAACAATTGCTCTAAGTACGATAGAGATATACCTTGTCGCTCAGAGATATCAGCTAATGATACAGGTCCGTGCGAGGCGTGGATGGTGATATCTAACATTGCTGTCACCGCATACCGGCCTTTAGAGGTTAGTCTCATAATGTGCTCAATTTAGTACATGCAATTAAATGATTGTATTTATTTTTTGCTGGAGCTAAAATCGCGACAATAATGCTAATTTTGCGCTATTTTACATATCCCTACAAAAGAGTCAAATATATACCTGAGTAATATACTCAAGTATTATACACTAATAATTTAGACCCGAAAAGCAATAGTCGAGTGTTTTAGTCAACTATTGCTTTTCGCTATGAATAAATTTTATTACAAAAAGCTATGATCCCTTACTATATCTCGGGATCAAAACGTTCCACTATACTTTCTCGACGTTTAGCGGCCTCTTTTTCATCTTCAACAAATTCACCAATGTTAAGCTCAGGTAAATTGTTAGGACAAATATCACCACCTAGGTTATTTACCTCCTTACATAGCATTGACACACGATCATCCATCAGATGCATATGATCAAGCAGACGACCAATGGCTTTAGCGACTGGATCTGGATTATCCGTAGAGACAGCATATGCATCAAAGCCAAATTTCTTCGCGGCTTTATCACGTGAATCTTTGCCTAAGTTAGCATTAACATCGTCGCCTGAATCACTATCAAGCAAAGAATTATTATCCTTAGCGTTAACAATACGCGCAGGAATACCAACGGCAGTGGCATTTTCTGGTAAGTCTCTGACGACAACAGAGTTTGAACCCACTTTACCTCCCTTACCGATAGTAATAGGACCCAGTACTTGTGCTCCTGCACCAATAACCACATTATCTTCTAGGGTAGGATGGCGCTTGCCTGAATTCCAACTTGTTCCACCTAAAGTAACGCCGTGGTACAAAGTAACATCATCACCAATTTCAGCTGTTTCACCAATCACAACACCCATTCCATGATCAATAAAGAAACGACGTCCTAACGTAGCCCCTGGATGAATTTCAACACCTGTCAACCAACGTGAAAAGGTAGATATTGTTCTTGCAATTAACTTCCAGTTAGCAAGCCATAATCGATGGCTTAGCCTATGTATCCAAATAGCATGCAACCCAGGGTAATTAAGCAACACTTCAAACGTAGTGCGCGCGGCAGGGTCTCTATCAAAAACACTATTAATGTCTTCTTTCATTCGGCCAATAGTGCGGCTAAACATATTATTTCCTTTTATTTATTCTTAAGCTTTAAATAAAAATGCTTACTATTAATGCCCTTTCATTGCGGCTCTTTCTATTGATGCAAGAATGCCTCGCATCATTTTAATTTCTTTAACATCAGGGCGGGCTCGGTTAAATAAACGTCTTAATTTTGTCATCACTAAACCAGGATGTTTATCACCAATAAATCCTGTGGCTTTAAGCGCATTATCAAAGTGCTGATAAAAACGCTCTGTTTCTTCAGTCATAGGATATA
Organism: Colwellia sp.; assembly: GCA_003521815.1. Lineage (GTDB taxonomy): Bacteria > Pseudomonadota > Gammaproteobacteria > Enterobacterales > Alteromonadaceae > Colwellia. The sequence continues at coordinate 28,355 of DPHE01000099.1, read as the reverse complement.
GTTCATTGTCTTCACTTTTAGCATTAAAAGTCTGTTTAGCAAAACTATTTTTTCCAATATAAGTACCATTACCCGTACTGTGTTCTTGCTTGTCTTCATCTAATGAAAGCAAATAACTCGTGCGAATTTCGTAACTTAATGTTTGTACAGCCATAGCAAGATTAAGTGAACTATAGTCCGGGTTTGCCGGTATCTGCACATGAAAATGGCACTGTTGTAACTCGTCATTAGTTAAACCACTACTTTCACGGCCAAACACTAACGCGACCGGATGCTCGCTTGCTTCTATTATCATTTTTTCACCACAACTTCGTGGCTCTAACATAGGCCAAGGTAGTGTACGTGAGCGTGCGCTGGTACCAATAACTAAACCACAATCATCAATCGCTTCACTTAAACTGCTAACAACTTTTGCATTTGATAATACGTCAGTTGCCCCTGCTGCTAGGGCTTGCGCTTGACCATTAGGCATTTCAATAGGATCTACTAAAACCAACTGACTTAAGCCCATGGTTTTCATTGCGCGGGCGGCACTCCCAATATTTCGACAATCTGACGTATTAACTAAAACAATACGAACCTTATCTAACAGGCTTTCTGATAATTTATTATTTTCTGAATCTGACATTTTTATCTCTATGTGATGCTTATATACTTATTACTTATTAC
>DPHE01000099.1:20506-27458 GCA_003521815.1 Colwellia sp. | reverse complement strand
TAACATAGAAGATTACTGCTGTGCTTAACAAAAAACACGCTAAATTACCAACTACACTTATAATCATTCGCTTTGTTAAAGAATACTATCGCCAAGCGAGCTGTATCTTGCTATAATTTCCGCGCTTGATTTAGCCTTTTGTATTATAGTGCTTGGGCTCAACGTCGTTCTTTTAAAAGTTATTTACAAATAGGTACTCTGTTATGCATCCCATGCTAAATATTGCTGTGCGCGCAGCGCGTAATGCAGGAAAAGTTATTATTCGCTCTTTTGAGCAACTTGATAAAGTTGAAATTGAATCAAAAGGCTCTAACGATTTTGTTACTAGTGCTGACACTGCTGCTGAAGAAGCAATTATTGAGACTCTTCGTAAATCATATCCTGAACACACCATAATAGGTGAAGAGTCCGGTGTATTAAAAGGTAGTAACGATGATTATCAATGGATTATAGATCCATTAAATGGCACCAATAACTTCATTAAAGGTATTCCTCAATTTGCCGTTTCTATTGCATTAAAAGTTAAAGGTAAACTTGATCAAGCCGTTATTTTCGATCCTATTCGTGGTGAATTATTCACAGCAAGCCGCGGTAAAGGTGCGCAATTAAATAATATGCGTATTAGAGTTAAATCACATAAAGATTTATCGGCAACTATATTAGCTACCGGTTTTCCTTATAAACACAGACAACATACTAAAGCTTATATGGCCATGTTCACGTCTCTTTTTGAAAAAACAGCGGATATGCGTGGTGCTGGTTCCTCCGCACTTGATTTAGCTTACGTCGCTGCAGGTCGAGTAGATGGTTTCTTTGAAATTGGATTAAAACCTTGGGATAGTGCTGCAGGCGAGCTATTAATTATTGAAGCAGGTGGTTTAGTAACTGACTTTACCGGTGGCCATAACCATACAAATTCAGGTAACATTGTCGCTAGTAGCACGCGTTTATTAAAGGTGATTTTAAAAGATATTCGTCCACATTTAGGCGAAGCTTTAAGTAAGTAATTTGGTCACTATAAATTATATTTAAAAAAAGCGCCTGTTGGCGCTTTTTTTGCATTATGTCTTATTATATTAACGAGGTTAATAAATAAATGGTAAATAATAATGAAAAACATTGGTATAAATAAACAAGCCTTCATTGCAGGCGAAGTAGCCTTAGTAGGGGCCGGCCCAGGTGATGCTGACTTACTGACCATTCAAGCATTTAGATTCATAAAACAAGCAGATACTGTAATTTATGATCGCCTTGTCAGTGAAGAAATCATGGCTTTATTACCTAGCACTTGCGAAAAAATATATGTGGGAAAAAAGCAAGCAGAACACCGTGTGCCACAAGATGGTATCAACCAATTATTAGTTCAACATGCCAAGTTAGGTAAAAAAGTACTGAGACTGAAAGGGGGTGATCCCTTTGTTTTTGGCCGTGGTAGTGAAGAAGCTAAGTTTGTATTAGCTAACGGCATTGCTTGTCATATTGTCCCTGGCATGACAGCTGCTTCTGCTTGCAGTAGTTACGCAGGTATTCCATTAACTCATCGACAAGTAGCCCGAAGTTGCACCTTAATTACGGGCAATGTGCAAGATAATGGTGCACTAGGTTTACCTTGGCATACCTTAAATGATAGCCAACAAACCATAGTTTTTTATATGGGCATAAAAAGTTTACCCATTATCATTGAACAATTGATTAGTGCAGGTCGAGATAAAAAAACACCTGCAGCACTAATCCGCAAAGGTACTCATATTGATCAGAAAGTAGTAAAAGGCACGCTATCTAAACTTGAGTCACTAGTCAAATTACATAACATTAAGCCACCAAGTCTTATCGTTATTGGTAATGTTATTGATGTTTTTTCAACACAGAACATGACTAACTTGGGTTACTTCTCACCCAATCAAGAATAAATAGCAGAATGAGGTTAGCTAAAAGCCTATTGGATAGGGTGTGATTATTGATTATTGATTATTGATTATTGATTATTCGATAATATCAACATAAAAGCAGAGTTAGCCAAAACTGGCTAACTCTTATAATAAGTAGTGCTGCAATATTATCGTTATTAGTGACTACTTAGGTTGCGCCGGTTTTGAACGTCGACTTCTATTCGACTGCGGCTTATGTCCTTTATTTAAATGTTGGCCATCTTTATGTTCAACCTTTGATTTATTAGCATTATTCGGTTTTTTAGGCTTTTTCTCCTTTAATGCTCTAATTGGTCTCGATTCACCCAGTTCATTCACAGGTACGAATCCGTTGATAACTTTACGTTCAATATGCTGTTGTATTACATTCTCAATATCCCACAACAATTTCAAATCGTCATTACAAACTAAAGATACCGCTTGTCCAGTATTACCTGCACGCGCTGTACGACCGATGCGATGCACATAATCCTCTGGTACATTGGGTAAATCAAAATTAACCACTTGTGGTAATAAATCAATATCAATCCCACGCGCAGCAATATCGGTAGCAACTAAAATCTGGACACCGCCATCTTTAAAAGAAGCTAGTGCTTTGGTACGTGCCCCTTGGCTTTTATTACCATGAATTGCCGCCGCTGTTAACCCTTCTGCTTCTAGATATTGGGTAAGCTTATTCGCGCCATGTTTAGTTTTAGTAAACACTAACACTTGTTTCCAGCTATTTTCTTTTATTAAGTACGTCAATAGCGCAGGTTTACGTTTTTTATCAACCGCCATTAACCACTGAGTAACTTTTTCGGCGGTAGAGTTTTCTGCATTAACTGATATTTCTAACGGCTTATTCACCATACCTTTGGCTAAAGCACGTATATCAGGCGAAAATGTTGCTGAAAAAAGTAAGTTTTGACGCTGCTTAGGTAAAAGCGCAATGATTTTTTTAATATCGCGAATAAAACCCATATCAAGCATACGATCGGCTTCATCTAAAATCAGTACTTCGAGCTGTGAAAATCTCACTGCCTTTTGATTGCACAAATCCATTAAGCGACCAGGCGTTGCAACAAGTACATCAACACCTTGTCGAAGTCGCATCATTTGCGGGTTTATTTTAACCCCACCAAAGACCACTGTTGAGTGTAGATTAAGATACTTACCATAGGTAGCAATACTGTCACTCACTTGTGCTGCGAGCTCTCTTGTTGGCGTTAACACTAATGCACGAACATTATTTGATTGCACACGGCTTTGTTCTCGTCCGCCTTTGGATAAACGTTCTAATAAAGGCAAAGTAAAGCCAGCCGTTTTACCGGTACCCGTTTGAGCGGCCGCCATGACATCTCGACCAGAGAGAACCGCTGGAATAGCCTGTGCTTGAATAGGTGAAGGGGTGTCGTAACCTTGGTCACGTACTGCTTTAAGCAATGGCTCAGATAAACCTAAATCGTTAAAACTCATCTTTATTGTATTTTCAGCAGTATCCGCGGAAATTAAACTCATAAATCATCTCTTGGTATGAAGTTACAGGAGTCGAGTATCGACTTTACAATATCGATTTTCGAGTAAAAAATTTGGTGCTAGAAGCAGGCGTGCAGCATACAGTAAGGATAAGTGTAGTGCAAAGAAATAGCTCTTTCAGATAAAATAAAAGCCAAGTAGTTAACACCACTTGGCTTTTATTCGTCGATCTATTCACTAATGTTAACTAATAACTTAAAAACGAGTTACTTCGGCGTCATTTGCTCTTGATCCTCACCTTCTTTCTCAATCACTTCTGGCATTAAGTCTTCTCTAGATATACCTAAGGCTAATGCAACTAATGAAGCGACATAAATAGAAGAATAGGTTCCTACAAACACACCAAATAATAATGCTGTTGCAAAGCCGTGAATTAATTCACCTCCTCTAAAAAACAAGGCAGCTAATACTAACAAGGTCGTTATTGACGTAATAAAAGTACGACTTAGAGTTTGTGTTAATGAAATATTGATGACATCTTCAGCTTGGCTGTCTCGAATTTTACGAAAGTTTTCACGGATGCGATCCGAAACAACAATAGTATCATTGAGTGAGTAGCCAATAACCGCAAGTATTGCCGCTAGTACCGTTAAATCAAATTCAAGCTGTAAAACTGAAAATAGGCCAAGCGTTAATATTACATCATGAAATAAGGCAATAACTGAACCGACAGCAAAGCGCCATTCAAACCGAAAAGCCACATAAATTAGAATACAGATAAGCGCAGTTAACATCGCTAAACCGCCCTGCTCTGCTAATTCATCACCAACACTCGCACCAACAAATTCAATACGGCGCATATCAATTTTTTGACCGGAGCCTGATTCAAGAATAGCTAACACTTCGTTGCCAAGCATTTCAGCTTTAACATCTTCGCGTAACCCTAAACGAATAACAACATCACGGCTACTACCATAAAATTGCACTTTAGCGTCATTAAAGCCACTGTCAGACATTACTTGACGTATTTTTTTCAGATCTGCTGCTTGCTCAAAGCCTACCTCTATCAAAGTGCCACCAGTAAAATCTAAACCGAAGTTTAGTTTATTTGTGGCTAGCGATGCTAACGACGCAATCATTAATAGCGTACTAAAAATCATCGCCATCTTTCGATAGCTCATAAAAGCGACGGTTTCTTTTAATTGTAAAATTTGCATAAGTTTAAATTCCGGCCTTTTCTATATAGATAGCTTTTTAAGGCTTTTACCGCCCCAAATTGCATTCACTACTGCTCGTGTACCCACAACTGAGGTAAACATTGAGGTAAGAATACCAATTGATAGTGTTACAGCAAAACCCTTCACTGGCCCAGTACCAACAGCAAACAAAATAAGTGCTGCAATTAACGTGGTGATATTCGCATCTATAATGGTTGAAAATGCCGCATCATATCCTTGATGTATTGCTTGTTGAATACTTTTTCCTTCGCGGATTTCTTCACGAATACGTTCAAATATAAGGACATTGGCATCAACCGCCATACCAACCGTAAGCACTATACCTGCCATACCCGGTAATGTTAATGTTGCGCCTGGAATAAGCGACATAACACCAATAATCAGTACTAAATTGGCACCAAGCGCCAAGTTAGCTACCACACCAAATGCACGATAATAGATAACCATAAAAATGAAGACTAATCCGAAACCCAGTAGAATGGCTTGAAAACCTAACTGCACATTTTCAGCACCTAACGTTGGGCCAACAGTGCGCTCTTCAACAATAGCAATAGGAGCAATTAATGCACCTGCTCGTAATAATAAGGCTAAATTATGCGCTTCTGTTTGTGAGCCAGCTCCAGTAATTCTAAAGCTTTTACCTAAGCGAGATTGAATGGTAGCGACAGAGATCACCTCTTGCACTTTTTCAAAGATAATATTCCCTTCAAGATCTCTTCTATCGGTTGGCTTATATTCAATAAATACGGTTGCCATAGACTTACCAACATTACTTTTAGTGCCGTTAGACATTTTACTACCACCGGCACTATCAAGAGAGATATTAACTTGCGGGCGTGAGTATTCATCAAAGCCAGACTTGGCATCAGTAATATGATCACCTGTTAGCATGATACGTTTCTTTAATAAAACAGGAGTGCCGTCTTTCTCTCGTAATAAAATAGAGCTTGCGGGGATTCGCCCATTTAATGCGGCGCTTAAATCACCTTCATTATCAACTAATCTAAACTCGATAGTCGCGGTAGCATTGAGAATTTCTTTTGCTTTAGCGGTATCTTGTACACCAGGTAATTCGATAAGGATATGCTTTTTACCTTGACGTTGAACCAAGGGTTCAGCAACACCAAGTTCATTAACACGATTACGAATAATCGTAATATTTTGCTGTAAGGCGTATTCACGAATTTCTTTTAACTTTTTTTCTGTCATACGTGCATGGAGCGTTAAGGTATCCTCGTTAGAGGTTAACAATAAATCTCTATAGCTTTTTTTCAATAACGATTGACCTTTTTCAAGATCTTCCACTTTACGAAACTTAACAACAATAGTATCACCATCTTCTTTTACGCTGCGATAACGAATCTTTTCATTACGTAAATCACCACGAAAATCACTCACTATACCCACTTTGGCTTTATTAATCGCTTCTTTCATGTTTACTTCCATTAAGAAGCTAACACCACCGCTTAAATCTAAGCCTAACTTCATTGGCGTTCCGCCAATTACAGCCAGCCAATCAGGTGTTGCCGGCGTTAAGTTAAGTGCTACTGAATATTTTTTACCTAGATTGTCATCAAGCACATCTCGAGCTCTTAATTGATCTTCGGTATTGTTAAAGCGGGTTAATACTTGCCCCTTCTCTAACACAATTCCCGTAAAGGCAATGTTATTATCAGTGAGGTTAGCTTTAATGGTATCAAGTGTTGCCATATTCGCTTCAACGCCACGTAACCCTGATACTTGTACAGCAGGATCTTCACCATATAAGTTTGGTGTGGCATAGAGCGCACCAATGGCAACAATAAATGCTACCATGAGTGTTTTCCATAAGGGGTATTTGTTTAACACAATGTGTCCTTTTTATTTTTCATCATTCACTTTATAGATTTTAACTAAGGTAGTTGACTTTAGTTCAAAGAAAACGCACGGAATTGACAACAGTCAATGAGTACTTTTGATGATGAAATAAAGCCAACTAACAACGGTAAAACTATAAAGATTTCATTGTGCCTTTAGGAAGTACTGCGTTAATAGCGCCTTTTTGTACAGTAACTTCTGTACCTTCACTAATACTCACAACAATAAACTCTTTTTCATCAGATACTTTAACGATTTTGCCAACAATACCGCCTTGTGTTAACACCTCATCGCCTTTGGTTAATGCTGACATTAAGCTTTTATGATCTTTAGCACGTTTAGCTTGTGGACGATAAATCATAAAGTAAAAAACTAAACCAAATACCGCTAACATAATGATCATTTCCATACCACCACCTGCGGTTGCTGGAGCGGCTGCGGCGTGGGCTGTACTGATAAATAAACTCATAA
>DPHE01000099.1:0-20325 GCA_003521815.1 Colwellia sp. | reverse complement strand
TTTTAATTTTAATTTTAATTAGAACTCTATACTACTTTATTGCTATTCAATTTAATTTAGGTGTTAAATGTACTTATTGACTCATGTCAAATCAGTACGTTTTTGTAAATTTAACCAAATAACAGCAAATTTTCAAATTACTGTATTTTTCAAGTGCATTCATTATTTTCTACGTAAACTTAGACTTTACAGCGGTTAACTATTTTTTAATTCAGGTACAGGTAAATCACGTAACGCATAAAACTTTGCAACAAAGTCGTCTAACTTACCTTGCTCGATAGCATCACGCAAACCTTGCATTATTTTTTGATAAAAATGTAAATTATGCAAGGTATTTAATTGCGAACCTAAAATTTCTTTACATTTATCTAAATGATGTAAATAAGCGCGTGAATAATTTTTACATGTATAACAGTCACAAGTTGAATCTAGCGGTCCAGTATCCGTTTTATTACACGCATTTCTGATTTTAACCACACCCGTACTAACGAATAAATGGCCATTACGGGCGTTACGCGTTGGCATGACACAATCAAACATATCGATACCCCGGCGCACACCTTCAACTAAGTCTTCTGGTTTTCCCACTCCCATCAAGTATCGGGGTTTATTTTTGGGAATCAAGGGTGCTGTGTGATCTAATATGCGAATCATATCTTCTTTCGGCTCACCTACCGATAGACCGCCAATAGCATAACCATCAAAATCAATCGCTTTTAAACCATTAACAGACACTTCACGTAAATCTTCATACATGCCGCCTTGCACTATACCAAAGAGTGCTGAAGGGTTATCGCCATGTGCATCTTTTGAGCGCTGTGCCCAACGAAGTGATAATTCCATGGAGTCTTGTGATTCTTTATGTGTTGCTGGATGTGGCGTACATTCATCAAAAATCATCACAACATCTGAGCCTAGTTTACGCTGTACTTCCATAGAGCGCTCAGGTGTTAGCATAATTTTCTCACCATTGACTGGCGAGCTAAAGCGGACACCTTCTTCAGTAATTTTGCGCATTTTACCTAAGCTGAATACTTGAAAACCACCTGAGTCCGTTAAAATAGGCTTATCCCAATTCATAAACCCATGTAAACCGCCATGCTGTTCGATAATATCGGTACCGGGACGTAACATTAAATGAAAGGTATTACCCAAAATAATGTGGGCACCTGTGGCTTCTACTTCTTCTGATTTCATTCCCTTTACTGTGCCATAAGTTCCTACAGGCATAAACGCCGGAGTTTCAACCACACCACGCGCAAAGGTCAAACGACCACGACGGGCTTTACCGTCAGTGTTAATTAATTCATATTTCATTTTAGTGTCCATAAAATTTTCCTAACAGCGAAACAGGCTGATGGTTGGTGTACTGGTAACGTTTTTAACTAGGAAGCACTACTTTTCTTAGTTAACGCTTGTTTAGTAAGAAACATTGCATCACCATAACTAAAAAATCGATATTGCTCACGAATAGCATGATGATAAGCATTCATAATATTGTCATAACCCGAAAAAGCACTAACCAGCATTAATAATGTGGATTCTGATAAATGAAAATTCGTTAACAAGGCGTCTACTAATTTAAATTCATATCCTGGCGTGATAAAAATATCGGTATCACCATAAAAAGCTGTTAATTCTTTACCTGCCACTTCAGCAGATTTAGCTGCGCTTTCTAGCGAACGAACAGAGGTAGTGCCAACTGCCACAACTCGTCCACCATTAGTTTTAGTCTTTTTGATTTGCTCAATCACCTCAGGTGACACTTCAACATATTCAGCATGCATAATGTGATCAGCAATTTCATCAACCTTTACTGGCTGAAAAGTACCTGCACCAACATGTAAGGTAACAAAAGCTAATTCAACACCTTTACTTTTAATTTGATCAAGTAATGCATCATCAAAATGTAAACCTGCTGTAGGTGCAGCCACAGCACCTGGTTTTTCATTGTATACCGTTTGATAGCGCTCACGGTCACTATCTTCATCGGGTCTGTCTATATAAGGAGGTAGTGGCATATGACCAATATCATCTAATATTGAAAGTACTGATTTTTCGCCCTGAAAATTTAGTTCAAACAAAGCACCATGACGCGCGACCATTGTTGCTTTAGCTGTACCTTCAAGCAACAACTCTGCACCTATTCTCGGTGATTTGCTAGAACGAATATGAGCCAGTACAGTATTTTTATCGATTAAACGCTCAACCAATACTTCAATTTTCCCACCTGTAGATTTTTGCCCAAACATACGCGCAGGAATAACACGAGTATTGTTAAAGACCATTAAATCTCCAGCATTTAATTGCGCTAGAATATCTTTAAAACCAAGATCAGTTATTGCACCGGAATCACCTTCAAGCAACATTAATCGACTACCTGTACGATTAGCTTTAGGAAAACGAGCAATAAGCTCAGTAGGTAAATGGAAAGAAAAATCAGATACACGCATGATTATATTAAGAAGAGCCTTGTTTGTTATGAAAGAAAGAAAATAGTATAATAAAAACGCGTAATCTTAGAGTCCGAAGCCTTTGATAGCAAGCTAAATAAGAAAATTTACTTGGATAAAGATCTGTTGAGACGTTGATAATTTGATATTATTACTAGTTATAATCAGTATTGAACAAATTTTTAGATAAAATCTCGCTTAGTCATTATTTTAGAGTATGCTTTTAAACTCAGAAAAACCCTTTAGTTAGTAGGCCTTTATGAACAATCTCGCTGGCGACATAGCCAACACTATTATCGATGGCTTCGATCGCCATATTCACCTATTTATAGAAATAACCAAATCAGCCCAACAACGCTTTCATAAATCCCAGTGGAGTGAGGTACAAAAAGCGGCTAAAGCACGAACCACTTTTTATGAAGAAAGGGTGAAAGAAACCTATGAAACCATCAAACAAGATTTTTTAATTGACTCGCTTGATGACAGTTTATGGCTGCAAATTAAACAAAACTATATTGAGTTACTCGCCGACCACATGCAGCCAGAGCTAGCTGAAACTTTTTATAACTCAGTGTTTTGTTTGTTGTTTCATCGTAAGTACTATCATAATGATTATATTTTTGTAGAAAGCACGGCTCAGCGGCTTGATGAAAGGCCGACACCAAGTATTTACACTAGCTACAAGCCAGAAATAAAAGGCTTAAAAGAAACCGTTTGCGACATTATGAATGCTCACAAAAGCACGGTTCCTTTTAGAGATTTAAGTGCTGACGTTGATATTTTAATCCGAGCTTTTCGCCGTAAAGCCCATAAAACCCGCTTTAAGCTAGAAGATTTACAATTTGATATATTAGATTTTACTTTTTATCGTAATAAAGGCGCCTATTTAATTGGTCGGGTATTATCTCCAGCTGGCGAAACCCCTTTTATTGTGTCGGTATTAAATGATGATGAAGGCGGCTTATATATTGATGCTTTATTGAGCAAAGGTGAAGATATGGCGGTAGTTTTTGGTTTTGCCCGTGCCTATTTCTTTGTTGATTGCTTACATCCTTATGCGCTAGTAAACTTTTTACAAAGTTTAATTCCTCATAAAACTAAGGCTGATTTATATTCCGCTATCGGCTTTCACAAACAAGGTAAAACCCAATTCTATCGTGATTTCTTAAATCATCTAGATAACAGTGATGACAAATTAGCGTTAGCACCTGGAATAAAAGGCATGGTGATGTCAGTATTTACGCTACCATCGTACCCTTATGTTTTTAAAATTATTAAAGATAAATTCTCTCCTAGCAAAAACATGACCCGCGCTGATGTAAAAGGGAAATACCGATTAGTAAAACTGCACGATAGAGTGGGCCGAATGGCCGATACAATGGAATACTCTGATGTGGCTTTTCCTAAAGACAGATTTGATACTGAAGTGTTAGAAGAGTTACAAAAGGTTGCCCCATCACTGCTTCGTTATGAGGGTGACTTACTCATTATTAAGCATTTATATATTGAACGCCGCATGGTGCCATTAAATCTTTATTTAGCTAAAGCAACTGATGAAGAAATAGAACAGGCTTTATATAGTTATGGTCAAGCAATAAAAGAACTCATTTCTGCCAATATTTTCCCTGGTGATATGTTGTTGAAAAATTTTGGCGTTACCCGACATGGCAGAGTAATTTTCTATGATTATGATGAAATCACTTACATGAACGAAGTTAATTTTAGAGTAAAGCCAGTGGCTGTAACTGAAGAGCAAATTTATGCGGCTGAACCCTGGTATTCAGTTGCGCCTGGCGATATGTTCCCTGAAGAATTAGGAACATTCGCACTTGCTAACCCTAAATATTTAAAAGCCTTTAAAATTCATCATGAAGATTTATTAACGGCAAGCTACTGGAAGCAATCTCAGAAAAATGTTGCTGATGGCATTTATGAAGACGTGTACCCTTATCCTGATAAATTTAGATTTTGTGAAATGAAGAAAATAAGTAAATAACAAAGACAGTAACGAGTACCAATCCTCATAGCCTTTGCTTATAAAATAGCCGAACAGTTAAACAATTCAAACTTTTTAACCTTTTATCCTTTACCTTTGGCTTGGCATCAGTATAATTCACCTCCATTGCAGGGGTGTAGTTCCAATTGGTAGAACAGCGGTCTCCAAAACCGATGGTTGGGAGTTCGAATCTCTCCACCCCTGCCATTTTCTCTTCTATTTTATCAGTTATTTTTCAAGTGCTGTTCAATAATAGCCAAGTCTGTCATTATTACCCAATGAGCATTAATCAAAGACAATATCAGCAATTAACTGAAATGGGCATTAGTTTGTGGCAACACAAGCCTATCGCTTTTCAAGATGCGTCATCGACTCAACTTTTATCTAACCAACCTGATTCAGCACATGAAATCAATTACCTAAAACAGGATATTGAAAGCTTAGCGGTGCTAACTAAACAAACCTTTTTTACTGATTTATTACTTACACTTGAACTTTCTATTGGTGAAATTACCGCACATAAAGATCACCTTAATTTAGGTTTGTTTAATTGGTTTTTCTACGCTGATCAAAAAAAAGCCTCATCAATTGATTGTGCTGATAATAAATTAACTAGTCCAAGCATTGAAATGATCCGCAAATCTCCCGCCTTAAAAAAACAATTATGGCAAACAATAACGACTAACCTGTTATAAATAGCAACATTGATGTGAAAATATGAATAACTCTTTAACCTTTACGCCTATTACCCTTGACGATATATCGCCATTAATATTGATAGAAGACGAATGTCATTCCCACCCTTGGAATGAAAAAACATTTCGCAGTTGTATCGGTGGTCGCTATTTCGGGGAGAAATTCAGCGAAACATTGAACGAACCACATAACATTGTTGGCTTTTATATTGGTGAGCATGTTATTGACGAAGCAACACTAATGGATATTTGTGTTAGCCCAAATAACCAAGGTAAAGGCTTGGGTAAAAAACTATTAACACAGTTCATTAATCAAGCGAAAGCAAAAGGGGCGGTTAAAATATGGTTAGAAGTGCGCGCTAAAAATATTTCTGCACAAATGCTGTATATGAATCTAGGGTTTATTGAAACGGGTCGCCGCACTGGTTATTATCCAAGTGCCCGTGGTTTTGGTTACGAAGACGCCATTGTAATGTGCTTATCTTGTTAATATTGGCATAGCTAAGCAGCTAAAAACCAACCTATTCCCTCCTTACTTTTATTACTGATAAGTAAGGTTTTCACATCCTCTGAAAAGTGATTTCTTTTGGTTGCTCAACAGGGCTCAATCAAACAACCTCAACATACCTGATACGACAGCCTTAAATAACCATCACTTTAACTGTCCTATTTTTATCTTTACTAATACTTTTTCATTATTAAAAGAATAAAAAGTCACTAATCTGGATTTTTAATTTATGATATAATCCGCGCATTTATTTTGAGCATTAAGCTTAACACTCATTTGAGTATTAAATTTTTCGCCCAAGACCCAATTAAGTACGGCTATTAAACACTGCCATTAAATTTTAATACCGCATGTTAAGTGCACTAGTATGTGAAACTAAGAGATTTTTAAAATAATGACCACCCAACAAATTGCAGCAGTAAATATCAGACGCACTTTTGCCATTATCTCTCACCCCGATGCGGGTAAAACCACTATTACCGAAAAAGTATTATTGTTTGGTCAAGCCTTACAAAGAGCGGGGACGGTGAAAGGTAAAAAATCAGGCCAACATGCTAAGTCTGACTGGATGGAAATGGAAAAAGAGCGTGGTATATCTATCACTACCTCAGTTATGCAGTTTCCTTACAATGATTGCTTAGTAAACCTATTAGATACTCCCGGCCATGAAGACTTCTCAGAAGATACTTATCGAACACTAACCGCTGTAGATTCTTGCTTAATGGTTATCGATGTTGCCAAAGGCGTAGAAGCACGTACGGTTAAACTGATGGAAGTCACCCGCTTGCGTGACACGCCTATCATCACTTTTATGAATAAAATGGATCGTGATGTTAGAGATCCTATTGAAGTAATGGATGAAGTTGAAACGGTATTAAACATCAAATGCGCTCCTATTACTTGGCCGATAGGAATGGGAAAAGAATTTAAAGGTGTTTATAACCTACTTACTGATGAGATATTTTTATATCAATCAGGTTTAGGACATATGATTCAAGAAAAACGGGTAATAAAAGGCCTTGATAATCCAGCCCTTGATGAAGCCATTGGTCCATTTGCCGAAGATTTTCGTGACGAAATGGAGCTAGTACTAGGTGCATCACATGAATTTGATTTAACTGCATTTTTAAATGGTGAACTAACACCGGTATTTTTTGGTACGGCATTAGGTAACTTTGGTGTTGATCATATGCTTGATGGCCTAACTAAATGGGCACCTAAACCATTACCGCGTATTACTGACACAAGAGAAGTAACCGCCGAAGAAGATAAGTTTTCAGGCTTTGTTTTTAAAATTCAAGCGAACATGGATCCTAAACATCGTGACCGCATCGCCTTTATGCGTATTTGCTCAGGCAAGTATGAAAAAGGCATGAAAATGAAACAAGTTCGCTTAGGTAAAGATGTGAAAATTGCCGATGCGGTAACTTTTATGGCCGGTGATAGAGCGCAAGTTGAAGAAGCCTATGCGGGTGATATTATTGGTTTACATAATCATGGCAGCATTCAAATTGGCGACACGTTTACCGCAGGAGAAATGATGAAGTTCAGTGGTATTCCTAACTTTGCTCCTGAAATGTTTAGACGTATTCGCTTACGTGATCCACTGAAAGCGAAACAATTACAAAAAGGTTTGATCCAGCTATCTGAAGAAGGTGCTGTACAAGTATTTAGACCATTTATTAATAATGACATGATTGTTGGCGCGGTTGGTGTATTGCAATTTGAAGTGGTAGTGCAACGATTAAAAACAGAATACAAGGTGGATGCCATCTATGAGCCTATCAGCGTAGCAACAGCTCGTTGGTGTAGTTGTGATGATGAACGCACGTTAGAGAAATTTAAAAAGAAAGCTGGTGATTACTTGGCATTAGATGGCGGTAATAATTTAACGTATATTGCCCCAACGATGGTGAATTTATCGCTAGCACAAGAGCGTAATCCGGATATTTCATTCCATGCAACCCGAGAACACTAATTTGGTGTCCTAGTTCGTCATTTTTCGGCGTTACTTAATAATTTTTATGTAGTCACTTAGTGTACTAAGCTCCCTTATAAAAATGATTAAGCGCCTAGTAAAATAAATAAACTAGTTAACCAAATAGCATTAGATAGTAATAGTTTTTGATGATTTTTTAGTAAAACATCAAAAATAAACAACAATAAATTTCACTAGCTGCGTAATAGCTTCTTTATCGCAGTTAGTTGGTTCAAGGTTAAATAAATGACACGGAGCATGCACCGCATGTGAGTATCATTGATGCCAAGATTGAGCCAAATAACAATGATAAAGAGTCTATTAAAATGAATATTAAGAGTATATTAAGTGAACGAGTAAGTGCGGCAATGGTTGCTGCAGGTTTACCTATAGGAACTAATCCAGCGGTTAGTTTATCAAATCGCCCACAATTTGGTGATTATCAAGCCAATGGCGTGATGGGTGCGGCTAAAAAACTAAAAACTAATCCACGTGAATTAGCCACTAAAGTAGTTGAGCACTTAGACCTAGCTGGTATTGCAGATAAAATTGAACTTGCCGGCCCAGGCTTTATTAATATTCATCTTGATGAAAAATGGCTTGCCACACAACTTAATACCGTTGCCCAGGATGATCATATTGGCGTAGCGCAAAGAGGCTGTGGCTCAAAAGACTCTTCACAAGGCTCTTTACAAGATAGGCAACAAACAGTAGTAGTTGATTACAGCGCGCCTAACCTTGCCAAAGAGATGCATGTGGGCCACTTACGTTCAACCATTATTGGTGATGCTGTAGTACGCGCCTTAGAATTTCGTGGTGATAAGGTTATTCGTCAAAATCACATGGGCGACTGGGGTACACAGTTTGGCATGTTAATAGCCCATTTAAGCGATAAATTAGCCAGCGACGAAGTGGCTGAAACGGCACTTAGTGATTTAGAAAACTTTTACCGTGAAGCAAAAGTTCGCTTTGATAATGAAGAAGGGTTTGCTGACCGCGCTCGCGCTGATGTAGTTAAATTACAAAGTGGTGATGCTGGCTCTGCCAAATTATGGCAGCAGTTTATTGATATTTCTATTGCCCACAGTGAAGAAATTTACGCTAAGTTAAATGTTTCATTAAAACGCTCAGATATTATGGGTGAAAGCGCTTATAACGAGGACTTGTCAATTGTTGTAGATGGGTTAATGGCAAAAGAAATTGCGGTTGAAAGCCAAGGTGCTAAAGCTGTTTTCATTAATGAAATGGCCAATAAAGATGGTGATGCTCCTGTACTTATCGTACAGAAGTCGGGTGGCGGATTCTTATATGCCACCACCGATTTAGCCGCTTGTCGTTATCGCAGTGGTAAATTAGCAGCTGACCGTATCATTATTTTCACTGACGCCCGCCAATCACTTCATTTTAAGCAAGTTGAAGTGGTTGCTCGTAAGGCCGATTTATTGCCTGGGCACGTTGGTTATGATCACTGTCCATTTGGTATGATGATGGGAGATGATGGTAAGCCATTTAAAACCCGTACGGGTGGCACTATAAAGCTAGCAGAGTTATTAGACGAAGCCATAAGTCGTGCAAGTAATTTAATTAAAGAAAAAAATCCAGATATTGACGCTGTAACGTTGGCTGATCTTTCAGAAAAAGTAGGCATAGGCGCAGTTAAATTTGCCGATTTATCAAAAAATCGTACTAGTGATTATATTTTTAACTGGAAAACCATGTTGAGCTTTGAAGGCGCTACAGCTCCTTATTTACAGTACGCTTATTCACGTATTCAAAGTATATTTGTTAAAGCGGGTGTTACACAAACTCAAGCGACTATCGCGATTATTGAACCACAAGAAAAAGCCTTAGCATTAAAGCTATTGCAACTTGAAGATGTAATAGATGCAGTAATCAGTGAATGTACGCCAAACCTGTTATGTAATTATTTATATGAATTAGCCAGCCTTTACATGAGTTTTTACGAAGCCTGTCCTATTCTAAAAGAAGGCATTGAAGCAGACGTAAAAGAATCACGTTTAGCCTTATGCCAATTAGTCGCAAAAACCTTAAAGCAAGGTTTAGATATTTTAGGCATTGACGTTATGGATAGAATGTAACACTCGTTCTATTAAATTTATTTAGATCTAAAAGTACTGAATTTAATTCAGCACTTTATAAATAAAATAAGGGGCAATGATGCAATTTACCGATAGTCATTGTCACCTTGATTTTACTGAGTTTGAACACCAACGCTCTCAGCTACTAAGCCAATGTTCACAGAGTAATATCAACCGTATTATAGTCCCCTCAGTCAATCCAGAACATTGGCAACGCGTATTATCTTTATCCTCTCAAGCGAGCAACAGCACAGTTAAAATATCATGTTGTTTAGGTATACACCCGTGGTTTCTTATTCTTCAAGACAACTCACTTAACAAAAATTCAACTAACAATATTGATCTCGCGTTTAATGAGCAACAACTCAAACAGGCAGTTATAAAACATAATAATTCCAATAACAACATAGTTGCTATTGGCGAGTGTGGTATTGATGTATTTAAAGCAAAAAAACACACAGAAAATGAACAAGCATTAAATAGTAATTTGAATTTGCAACAAGCATTCTTTGAAATGCAATTACACATAGCTAAAAAAAACAATCTACCTGTTATTATACATCACTGCCAATCTCATCAATTAATTCTACCACTATTAAAAAAGGCTCGACTAAGCAGAGCGGGCGTTATTCATGCTTTTTCCGGTAGTTATCAACAAGCTAAAGCTTATGTAGACTTAGGTTTTAAACTGGGTGTTGGCGGCACTATTACCTACGCGAGATCACAGAAAACCATTAATGCAGTTAAGCGTTTGCCATTGTCTAGTTTATTATTAGAAACCGATGCCCCAGCCATGCCTCCCTTTGGTCAACAGGGATTGGTCAATACACCATTGAACCTAATCACCGTTTTTAAAGCCTTATGTACCATCAGAGATGAACCAGAAACAATAATAGCCAAACAAATAGAAAGTAATGTTGAAGAATTATTTTTTAACCGTTAACGTTACATCAGGTATTCTAAAACCTTGACGGCTAAAGCGGTTTAACCCACGCGTTAATAAAAACCCAACTAGACCAGCAATAATAAGCAAAAGCCGAGACAAGGTTTGCCTATTATAATTGTCTTTAGCTAAGGTCGCGGTCAAGTATGACTTTTCAATAGTCAATCGTAAATACCCAATTAATTTTTCTGTACGGATCTCACTCACAAAAGGGCTATATTTACTGCTTTTATTAAGCGTTTTTAAACGTTCATCAATACCATAAAGTGATTTAATAGAGGCACTCGCTTCACCATCGGATGTTGATTTTAATAGCAACAAACCCGTTTTATCGTATAAATGTACTTGTTTGATAAAATCAGCCTCTCCAAGCTGATTTAAATAAGATTGCAATTGAGCATCTCGTGACTTTTTGCTTTGCGATATTTCTTTTTCAACAAGTAATACCGACACACCTGCGATAGCTTGCTGCAAAAATTTGTCAGCTGTCTGCTTAAAGTGCAGGGATAACACCTGTTCACTTTTTTCAGCTGTCGACAACCACAGCGTCATCAAAAGCACAATAAGTAAAATAGCACTAAGTAATTGCAGAATTTTATTATAAATTGGCGATAATTTAGGGTATAAAGGCTGTTCTGATTTATTCATAATAAACTTGCTGTGCCTCTTTAACAAAATAGCATGAGCATACATTCACTTATAATAGAGAGTTAACGTGTCTTTTTCTACTAATGTGCCTTTTTCTACCAAAATATTACCCCTATCACTGGAATCTTATTTCAATCAACATCAAATATCAGATTTTTTACCTGTTTATTTGGTTTTAAGTGATAACGCTTTAACACTAAATGAAAAACAATCTAAAAAAGTGACTGTTGATTCAACCAATCAAGAGCTAGTCGTTTTCTCTGATTTATCGATGACAAACTTATTAGCGTTACAAAACATCAGCCATATTAGTATTAATGCCTTAACGACTATTAATACACGAAACCAACAAACGAGCTATCGCTTTAGTATAACATGCACTGATTTTATTAAATCACGTAAATCTATCGCTGACTTTGCCTTAGCACAAGGCATTGAAGCCGCATTAATTCAAGATGCTCCAACACTTACTGAGCCAGGTTTATTAGTCATGGATATGGACTCAACCACCATAGAAATTGAATGCATTGATGAAATAGCTAAATTAGCCGGCGTGGGCGAGCAAGTAGCGGCCGTTACGGAGCTTGCCATGTTAGGAGAATTAGACTTCGCCCAAAGCTTACACCAACGAGTTGCGACACTAGCCAATGCGCCAGAGCAAATACTAGCAGACGTTGCTAAAAACATTCCCTTAATGGCTGGATTAGAAAACTTAATTAGTGAGCTGAAAAAACATAACTGGCGTATTGCTGTAGCATCAGGAGGGTTTACGTATTTTGCTGATCATTTAAAAGAGTTGTTAGCACTCGACGCCACGTTTGCTAATACGTTAGACATCGTTGATGGTAAGTTAACCGGTAAAGTATTAGGTTCAGTTGTCGATGCGCAAGTAAAAGCTGACTCATTAATACTACTAGCAAAGCAATATCAAATACCGGCAAGTCAAACCGTTGCCATGGGTGATGGGGCCAACGACCTTATTATGATGGCAGCAGCAGGATTTGGCGTTGCTTTTCATGCCAAGCCTATCGTCTTAGCTCAAGCGGACAGTAGTATCAATAAACAAGGTTTAGATTGTCTTCTGCATTGGTTAGCCTAATAGGTATCTAAGACTCTACGTTGACAGGCTGACAATGTGTTGCTGATAGGTGATCTTTTATGTATTGGCTCTTATACCCGTAATAATTCAAAATATTTGAGTCAGAGCGCTTGAGACATATGAGACATAGTTGAAAATACTTATAAGTCAGTGACAATTTAACGATATGAGTTTTCTTATTGGGTTGTATAAGTGAAAGAGTAATGATGTAGGAGAACTATCTGACTAGCTATAATGGCATGAGGTTTTCAATGATAAGCGTAATGAAATTTTACAAATATAGGTTATTCCCACATAGAAATATTAATATTTAGTTCTGTAATGGAATATGAAGGAGCAGTGTAGATTGGTTTGTTTATTAATAAAGGATAAGTAAGCGAATACGCATAACGCACCTGCTCACTTACTTGTCATGTACTAGATAGAGCTAATGCTTAAACAGCAACAACTTTATTTGCACATGGACCTTTTTGGCCCTGACCTACTTCAAATTCAACCGCTTGGCCATCAGCCAATGTAGCGTAATCTCCGCCTGATTGAATTTCTGAATGATGAACGAACAAATCTTTACTTCCGTCTTCTGGAGTAATAAATCCGAAACCTTTATCTGCATTAAACCACTTAACTATACCTTTACTCATAACGTTCCCTTTATCTCTATCTTTGGTGAAAAATATAATTCTGACTTGCTATCACCATTACAAATCAGAATGTAAATTTAATTAAAACGCGTTGTGCGATAAATTATGCGTTAAATTGTATTGTTGATTAGCGATGATTACCATTTTTATTTTTCATACTAGCTACCTTTCGCGCTATTGCAAGTAACTCAGGTGAAATATCTTCAGCGCCAGCTTTTATTAACTTGCTTACATCACCCGAAGAAAATAGTGAACCGCGTTCAGATTTTACGCCTAACGATCTAACAAAATCTTTTGTTTTACCTGTGCTACACGTATCAATATATTTAAAAATAACTTGTTCATTAAAGCTCTGAGGCGGTTCTTTCAAGGTGGTGATTTGTTCGGTACGTAATTGTATTTCCGATTCTAACGTTTCAATTAATTCGGCGGTATCTGAATAGGGTTTCATTAAAATTTTTAGCTCTTATGGGTTATCTGATTGTGCAAAATGGCACTCATTTACAGCAAAAGAAAATCAGTATAACCTTCATGCTTGAAATATTATTATACAGTGAATAAAAGTAAGTGAATAGCTTTGAGCATCCTATATTTTATTAAACACCAAATAAATATCGAAATAAATGTCAACATAAAGCTACCAACATTATTAACCACTTGCTCAAGTGCGTTTACTTTGAGCAATAATTCTTTTTTTGTTGGTTATTTATTTGACATTAAGACGTCCTCACAAGGAGATACATATTAACTCTTTGAGCTGACGTTAACTTTGCTTTTTTTAAAAATTATTAACTCGTATATACTCCTTTTTTGAGTGTTTTTCGATCATCCCTGCATTCTATATAATCTAAACAAATAGTAATTAACAGCACGTTTATTCATAATATTAAATTTTCTATCAGCCTTTGTGGGCCGATATAGTGATGGTTACAACCCTATTCGTTTTTATCTCAATTTATTTAGTCAATAAAAGCACTATGCCAGAAGTTCAATAATGGGTGAAATTTTTTTTATAAACCTGTGGTTGATATGGTATTCGATGTGATTAAATAGAGTGCAAATGCTATTAATATTTTAATTACGGCCAAAACATATGGTGAATATTGATTCACTATATGACTTTTTGACAAACACACAAAAAATTTAGAGGTTTACATGAAAGATCACAAAAAATTTTATATTAATGGTCAATGGGTTAGTCCATTGGTTGCCAATGATTTTTCGGTAATTAACCCGGCTACAGAGCAAACCATTGCTACCATTTCTTTAGGAAACGCTAAAGATGTTGATATTGCGGTATCAGCCGCTCGTCAGGCGTTTTTTTCTTTTGGCTATAGTAGTGTAGAGCAAAGAATTTCTTTGTTAGAAGCCTTACTTAAAGAGTATATAAATAACTATGACGCAATGGCGCATACAATTTCTCTTGAAATGGGCGCACCGATAGACTTTGCTATTAATGCTCAAGCTGATTGCGGAAAAGGTCATATAGCATCTACTTTAGCAGTACTTAAAGAATTTCAATTTAGCCGCACTCTAGCCAATGCTGAGATTATTAAAGAGCCAATAGGCGTTTGTGGATTTATTACCCCATGGAATTGGCCAATAAATCAAATTGCCTGCAAAGTAGCGCCTGCATTAGCAACAGGTTGTACTATGATACTTAAACCCAGTGAAATTGCGCCTTTATCAGCACAATTATTTTCACAAATAGTGCACGATGCCGGTTATCCTGCCGGTGTTTATAATATGATCAATGGCGACGGTATCGGCGTTGGTTCAGCTATGTCAGCACATAAAGATATTGATATGGTTTCATTCACCGGTTCTACACGCGCAGGAATTGCTATTGCAAAATCGGCAGCAGATACCGTTAAAAGAGTTGTACAAGAACTAGGCGGAAAGTCACCTAATATTATATTGGATGACGCAAATATTGAGAAAGTGGTCAAACGTGGCATATTAAGCTGTATGAGTAATACCGGACAGTCATGTAATGCACCTACACGAATGTTAGTTCCTGCTAGTCACTATCAACAGGCGGTTGATACTGCCAAAGCCACAATTGCTAAAGTAAAAGTCGGCAATCCTGAAGAACATGGTCATCATATCGGCCCATTAGTCAGTGAAGCTCATTTTAATAAAGTACAAACCATGATCCAGCAAGGAATTGATGAAGGCGCTACTTTATTAGCAGGCGGTGTAGGTAAACCTGTAGGTTTTGAAGCAGGGTATTTTACCAAACCAACCATTTTCACTGATGTAAATAATCAGATGACTATTGCTAGAGAAGAAATATTTGGACCTGTTTTAGTGATGATCCCTTATGAAAATGAAGAACAAGCGATAGAAATAGCCAATGATACACCTTATGGTTTAGCGGCATTTATTCAGTCAGAAGATATTGACAGAGCTCAACGTGTTGCAAGAAAAATACGTGCAGGTATGATCAGTATTAACGGTGCTCCACATTATTATACTTCGCCTTTTGGTGGTTATAAACAATCGGGTAACGGCCGTGAATGGGGCGAATTTGGTTTTGATGATTTTCTAGAAACTAAATCTGTTAGTAGTTAATTAATAAACAGATTTTAATTCATCGTATATATCATCACAATAGTGCATTTTTCAACGTGCTATTCATTTTTCATTCTAGTAATCCCCTTTCTCTAATACAAGAAAAGTAACGGTTATATTGCAAATGGATGAGACATCGATATACTGTATATAAATACAGCTAGAGTGTGTTTTTTATAACCCTATCTGATATTAATAAAATTACGTTAACAAGAAACTATTTTTTGATGGATCAACCTAACTGTTAGACCTCGAGATACAAATGGCTAAAAAAGATAAAACCCAATACATGTGTAGTGAATGTGGTGAAACCCACCAACGATGGTTAGGTCAATGTTCTTGTGGTGCATGGAATACGATAATAGAATTCAAAGAAACCAAAGCTGTCACTCAACGCACCCCAAACGCAAGGCAACATAGGGGGTATTCAAAACAAGACGCTAAAATTGAAAATCTGAGTGAAGTGTCTAATACAAAGTTAACCCGTTTTGATACCGGAAGCTCTGAATTTAACCGTGTATTAGGTGGCGGTATTGTTGAAGCATCTGTCGTTTTGGTGGCAGGAGATCCCGGTGCAGGCAAAAGTACCTTACTGATCAAAACCTGTTCAAACCTCAGTAAAATAGGAAAGGCTTTGTATACATCAGGCGAAGAGTCTAAAAGCCAAGTACGTGATCGCGGTCTTAGACTACAACTTGATATTAGCCATATCGACATAATGAACTCTGGCGATGTCGAATTGATTTGTGATGTTGTTGTTGCAGAAGGATACAAGTTTTTAGTTATTGACTCGATCCAGACGGCATTTGTGAGTTCACTCCCTAACGCACCTGGTGGTGTAACACAGGTTAAAGAGTCAGCCTCTATATTAAACCGACTAGCCAAAGAACATGGTGTAACCGTAATTTTAGTGTGTCACGTTTCAAAATCAGGTGATATGGCGGGGCCAAAAGTGTTAGAACATATAGGCGACACTATGTGTAAAATAGAATGTGAAGACGACAGTAAATATCGTACTTTACGTGCATCTAAAAACCGTTTTGGTGATACCACTGAAGTTGGGACATTTGCCATGACGGCAAAAGGGATGCAAGATATTGTCAATCCGTCCGCTATTTTTTTAGAGAAAGGAGGTATAGAATCTAGCGGCAATATGGCTTATGCATCAAATGATGGGGGCAGAACCTTACTAATCAATATCCAATCACTCGTAACACAATCGCACGGTGAAAACCCAGTACGAGGAGGGGTTGGTTTTGATTACAAACGTATGTCGATGTTATTGGCAATACTTCAAAATAGAATGGGCGTCAATATTGGCGGAAATGACATATACGTGAATGTTGTTTCAGGGGTAAACTTAACTAAAGACGTTGGCGCAGATCTTCCTCTTGTTTTAGCCATGATTTCATCAAACAATGATTCCATATTACCTTCTAGTACGATTGCCTTCGGTGAAATAGGGCTTTCGGGAGAAATACGTCCCGTACCATCGGGTGAAGAACGGATCAAAGAAGCCATTCGTAATGATTTCAAAACAATTATCTTACCAAAAAGAAATTATAGCACCAGACTAGAAACCGCTGGAGTGACAATTATTCCTGTCTCTAGCGTGAGTGAGTTACACAACGTTTTTAATAAAACTAAACCTTAACGTAGTATACCCACTCTACTTTTAAGAGGTTCATTCCAGGAAATATGAGCAATTCATTATTAAGCAGTATTTTTTATTAAGGGCTATTATAGATAATCTCCTGCATTCTATAATAACATACATCGATGTAGCGTCCTTACAATAAAATGTAACCCAGAGTATTACTTGCTCAGCTCTCGCCAATAGATTGATTTATAAACGCTTTATATATTTTATCGTGTAACTTTATTTAAGCGTTATTTATGAATAAAAAATTAAAAATATCCTCTTTCTTATAGCTTGTGCTCTATTTACCTCACAGCAGGTGTTTTCTGGATAACTAATGAAAGCAACCATCAATCAAGAAATGATTAACTTTCCATAGAGCACATATTTAGCCCTCCTTCACTCAATGGTCAGACATCTAAATAATTAAAATTTTCTTCTGATGGTTCGCGTGTTACCTATTTACAAGGAAAAATGACGACTTAAATCATTATTATTTATGGGAATATAAATTTTCTAACGATGGCAGTACTTTATTATTTCCACTTAAGGTGACGTTTACTATTACCATTTAGCAACTAAAACAGCCAAGCGCTTAACAGAAATGATCGCCTATGACACCGATATTATATTTTCACCCAAAGGCACTTATGTTTCTTTTATTCGTGGGGAAAACATTTTCGTCTTAAATATTAACAATGGTAAAGAGAAAAAGTTAACTAAAGACGTTGGACGCAACAACATCAAAAATGGCATTAGTGAATTTGTTGCGCAAGAAGAAATAGATAGAATGACCAGTTATTAGTGGTCGCCAAATGAAAAGCATATTACTTTTTTACGGATTGATGAATCACCGGTAAAAGTGGTTATTAGAAATGAAATTTATGCCGAAAAAATAGAGTTAATTTAACCGCGTTATCCTGCTACGGGTACAAACAATGTCAATAACAGCTAGCAGTCACTGATATTAAAGGCAAAAAAACGCGTTTTATTGCGCTTGATGAAGCACAAGGCGCTAGGTCTATAGGTAATAAAAATGAATTTTACGTTCCAAGCGTAAAATGGCTACCCGATAGTAAAAACCTATCTTATCAATGGCAAAGCCCCGATCAAAAAACGTTAAAACTAAAAAGTTACAACCTTAAAACACGTAAACCAAAAATCTTGCTACAAGAGCAGTCAGACTATTGGTTAAACTTACATCACGATTTAGTTTTTTTAAGCGATAATAAATCGTTTATTTGGTCGTAATAGCGTGATGGTTATAAACATTTATACCATTTTACCAATAATCGTAAGTTGATAAATCAATTAACTAAAGGTAACTGGGTTGCTGATTCTATTAAGCATGTGGATGAACACATGGCTTAATATATCTCACTAGTCGTGCTGATACACCACTAGTACGCCATTTATACCGAGCACCGCTCAATGGTAAGTCACATGAACATGTCGCTAGAGTTAGTAAACGTAACGGTTTTCATAGCATAAACTTTAGAAAAGACAGCAACAGTTATATTGATAGCTTCTCTAATATTTCAACTGGATAATCGCGGCTAAAATTATCGTGGTACCCCCCTTTGAATTTACTATTTATGAAAAACTAGGAGAAATAGAGGTTGCCGAACAAATCATGGGGGTTGAATATCTACATTCATTAGGGTTTATTGATAAAGACCGTATTGTTGTTTTTAGCCACTCTTATGGTGGTTACATGGCATGAATGACTATGTTCAAAGCGGGTGAACACTTCAAACCCGGTGTTAGTGGTGCGCCAGTAACTGACTGGCTACTTTATGATACACATTATACTGAACGCTACTTAAATCACCCTGAGGTTAATGCTGACGGTTACGACAAGTCTAGCGTATTTCCTTATGTTGCTAATTTAAATGGCCCTTTGATGGTTTATCACGGCATGGCAGACGACAATGTGCTGCTTACCAACACCACTAAACTCATTAAAACATTGCAAGATGAGGGGAAGATATTTGAATTGATGACTTACCCTGGCAACAAACACAGCATACGAGGCAAAAAAGTAAAAGTTCATCTGAATAAAATTATTATAGATTTCTTTGACAGGAAATTTAAATAACCAGTTTAGCTTTATCGCTTTAACTTAAGCTTGAGTATTAACTACAAGACATCAGGTATTAAGAATAATAAAAAGCGTCAAGTAACTATGTTACTTGACGCTTTTTGTTTTGTCGCTTTTGATTCAATTAACGAGAAGATTATGTCATAACTCATTATTTTCTTATAAGCATTTTTCATGCCCAAATAATGCTAAAAACTTGGTTACATTTAATTGTATTTACCTAGTATTTTTTTATTGCATTTTTATGATTGATGGAGGATTATGAGATTGAAGATATAGATAAAGATAACAAAAGAGGTAGGACTATGAAGATTAAAATTTCTGGACACCACGTTGAAATAACTGACGGTATCAAGCAATCTATCGAAAATAAGTTTGCAAAAATCTCTAAGCATTATCCGTCAATTATGACACTAAACTCAACCATTACTGTTGAGCCACATTTACAAAAACTTGAAGTTACTGCATTATATGAAGGTGAAAAAGTAACCGTAAATGCTTATGACAAACAACTTTATATCGCTATTGCAAAAGTAGCAAAAAAACTACAATCAGCATTAGCACATCGTAAAGGGGTATTATCAGCAAAATTCAATAATAAGTTTGTTGTACCACAAACAGACTTATACCATACAGCCTAACTAAGGCATAAGCCAAGAAAAATTAAGTACTTGTGATAACGTAAATTGTTACAAGTAATTCTCTTCAAAAAAAGGCTATACCCTTAAAATGGTATAGCCTTTAAATGATATAGCCTTTTACTTATCTAACTTATTCAGGTTCATAGTCCAAGTTTGCTGATAACCAACGCTCAGCTTGCTCTATAGTCATTCCTTTACGCGCGCCATAATCGAGAACTTGATCTTTAGCCAATTTTGCTACGGCAAAGTATTTAGATTCTGGATGAGAGAAATACCAACCACTTACGGCAGCACCTGGCCACATGGCATA
>DPHE01000091.1 GCA_003521815.1 Colwellia sp. | reverse complement strand
CAGCGTTTTGCTGCACTGATTACCAGTGTTATTGATCAAAATATGATTAACGATCGCAGTACGATGGAAGGAAAGTCTTGTAAATTATTGATAAGTCTTGCACCATCAGGGTTTGTAACTCAAGCACGAGTTGTCAGTGGCGATGCGGTAGTGTGTGCAGCCGCTAAAAGAGCTGTTTATAAAGCCGGAACATTACCTGTATCGAAAGATCCCGAAGTGTTCAAAGAAATGCGTAATATTGATGTTATTGTAGTACCTGAATTTTAATTGGAAGAATTCAATAACCCCTAATAATTAACTATTAAAATTGATTTAGAAGCGAACAATGAAAATTAAATTACTTTTTGGACTTTTTATCACCCTACTTTCCACCTCAACGATGGCGGCACTTGAAATAGTGATAACGGGTGGTATAGACAGTGCTCGCCCTATAGCTATAGTCCCTTTTCAGTGGCAAGGCAATGGAGAGTTGCCTGAGCAACTCTCTAACGTAATTAGTGACGATTTATTACGAAGTGGTAAGTTTAGTCCTATCAATAAAGACAAATTCCCACAGTTACCAACGTCTGCGATAAATATTGACTATAGTGCATGGGCAAGCATTGGTGTAGAAGCCATTGTTATTGGCACGATTAAAGAAAACACACTAGGACAGTATCAAGTTAGTTATCAATTGGTTGATGTTATTCGTGGTCAAATCACCGGTGGACAAGCGTCTATGCTCAGTAATGGTGAATTGATTAGAACTCAAGATCACATCATTAGCCAAAGCAGTGCTCAAATTAACAGTCAACAATTTCGCCGTTATGCTCATACTATTAGTAATGCTGTTTACGAGTCACTAACGGGCAGTAAAGGTGCCTTCTTAACACAGATTGCTTATGTTATTGTTCGAGATCAGGGGAAGTATCCGTATCAGTTAGCATTCGCAGATTATGATGGTTTTAATGAACAAGTATTGTTAAGTTCTAATGAACCATTGATGTCACCAACATGGCATCCAGACGGTGAACAATTGGCTTACGTGTCTTTTGAAAATCGTCAAGCACAAATTCATACCATGAATATATATACCGGTCAGCGTCAATTGATTAGTTCATTTAAGGGTATAAACAGCGCACCTCGTTTTTCACCTGATGGAAAAAAAATGGTGATGGTTTTATCTAAAGACGGTAACCCTGATCTTTATGTTATGACATTAGCAAACAAAAAATTGCGCCGAGTAACACGGAATCGAGCTATCGACACTGAGCCAAGTTGGTTACCTGATGGTAATTCTTTAATATTTAGTTCAGAACGGGGTGGTAAACCTCAGCTTTATCGCGTAAATTTAGTCGACGGTAAAGTAAGACGATTAACCTTTAATGGTGAAGTGAACCTTGGAGGCTCAGTTACCCCTGACGGTAAGCAATTAATCATGGTTAATAGAACACGTGGTCAGTATCGTTTAGCTAAGCAGGAAGTAGATTCAGGTCTATTTCAGGTATTAACTAAAACGCGTTTGGATGAATCACCTAGTGTTTCGCCCAATGGTGGTATGATCATATACAGTACTTTGCATAACAATAGACAAGTATTAGGTTTAGTCTCGGTGGATGGTCGCTTTAAAGCACGTTTACCAGCGCTTGATGGACAAGTAAAATCTCCTGCTTGGTCACCATTTTTGTAAGTTATTTCCAAACGACCTTTAGGTGGTTTAGGGATACACAGTAAAAATAATTATAACATTATAACTTTTGTAAAATAAGGAAAAATAATATGCGCTTAAATAAAACACTCAAGAATGTAGTCATTGCTTTACCTCTTTTAGCTTTAGCTGCTTGTAGCTCTAATGATGAGAGTAATGAACAAAGCAACACTGATACCAATGCTAATCAACAAGTTGTAGAAGATAGCGTACAAGTTACTGCTGCTAAACGTGCCGCTGCAATTGAAGAAGAAAAACGTCAAGAATTAGCAAAACTACGTTCTGAACATATTATTTATTTTGATTTCGACGTCTCAAATGTTAGTGATAAATTTGCCGGTGTTTTAGATGCACATGCAAAATTTTTGAAGGCTAATTCAGACATTGAAGTATTGATTGAAGGTCATGCTGATGAACGTGGTACGCCTGAATACAATATCGCCTTGGGTGAACGTCGTGCTAAAGCGGTAGAAACTTACTTAGAGAATATGGGTGTCACGTCAGAGCAATTATCTGTAGTGAGCTACGGTGAGGAAAAGCCAATGGTTAAAGATCGTTCTGAAGGCGCTTTTGCTAAAAACCGTCGTGCGGTAATTGTTTACTAAAAATCATTTTACAATGCATTGATTAACGTCGGAAAAATAAATGAAAAAAATCTTTTTCAACCGAACAGCTTTATTTGGCTTGATGTTAACTGCTAGCACTTCAATAGTGCTAGCAGCACAAGCACCAGTGACTAATATAAACTCAACAGCGAATGCTGATAAAAGTACGGTTTCTTTGTCACTTATTGACCAATTAGCCAATATCGAACGTAAGCTAGACTCTCGAAATCGTTATCAGGTTAATATTCAGCGTCAACTCGATGACTTACAAACACAAGTTAACGACCTGCGTGGCGTTACTGAGCTACATACACATCAACTATCTCAGGTATTAGAACGACAACGAGAGTTGTACCAAGAGCTCGATAGGCGTGTTAGTGAGGCATTAAAAACAACAGTGAAGGCGCCTAACGTTATCACTATTGACTCTACAACTGTGTCGAAAACCTACAGCGATGATTTAACGGAAAATGAAGCCTATGATAAAGCACTTAATTTAGTCCTTAAAGATAAGCGCTATGAACAAGCTATTCCTGAATTTCGCCACTTTAATCAAACATATCCACAATC
Source organism: Colwellia sp. (assembly GCA_003521815.1). Taxonomy (GTDB): domain Bacteria; phylum Pseudomonadota; class Gammaproteobacteria; order Enterobacterales; family Alteromonadaceae; genus Colwellia. Next base: position 955 of record DPHE01000091.1, on the reverse strand, counting down.
AACTTATGCACCTAATGCTCATTACTGGTTAGGACAGTTATTATTTAACAAAGGTAAGTTGGATGAAGCAGAGCAAGAATTTACTATTATTGTTAAACAGTTTAAAGATTCGAGCAAAAGGTCTGATGCGTTATTAAAATTAGCGATGGTCGCTCAGCAAAAAAACAACAAAAATAAAGCCGTAATATTGTACCGCCAATTATTGAATGAATACCCAAATTCAACTTCTGCACATTTGGGTAAAACGCGCTTAGAAAATTTACAATAATAAAAACGTTATTTTGTTGCTGACAAAAGTAGCGCTTTGCTGAGTTTTTAGGCATATAAGAAAATAATAGGCAAAAAGTGAAATTTGTTGTTGCACTAAATTTTATTATGAGTATTATATGCGGCGCGTTGAGGCACCAACCTAAACGCAATGTCGGCCGTTAGCTCAGTTGGTAGAGCAGTTGGCTTTTAACCAATTTGTCGAAGGTTCAAATCCTTCACGGCCGACCACTTTAAAAGTTTTTGAGAGTTGACTAATAACTCTTGAAGCAGAATAACTCCACTAGAGAGTATAAATACCTAGGTTGGAATTTATTTCAATAGAACACTATGTCGGCCGTTAGCTCAGTTGGTAGAGCAGTTGGCTTTTAACCAATTTGTCGAAGGTTCAAATCCTTCACGGCCGACCACTTTTTTCTAGATCAGAAAAACGCTATTTCAAAGCAGGCTTTTAACCGTTAAGTCTAATTTATGTCGAAGGTTCAAGTCCTTCACAGATGACCACTTTAAAATTTCTGAGGGTTTACTAACCACTCTTGAAGCAGATTAACTCTACTAGAGAGTATAAATGCATAGGTTGGAATTTATTCCAATAAAACAATATGTCGGCCGTTAGCTCAGTTGGTAGAGCAGTTGGCTTTTAACCAATTTGTCGAAGGTTCAAATCCTTCACGGCCGACCACTTCTC
>DPHE01000024.1:10119-10911 GCA_003521815.1 Colwellia sp. | reverse complement strand
TTTTACATCCAATACAACTAAGTATGTTAGCAGCTAAGCACGATAGCACCCAAGCACGTTAGTAGACTAGAGCAGCAAGTAAATCAGCAAAATTGTCTATTATTAATTCTGGCTGATAATGAGCGATATCTTCACCATAGTTATAGCCATAGGTCAGTGCAATACTGTGCATTTTTGCGGCTTTTGCCGCCAGAATGTCATTTTTAGAATCACCTATCATCACACACTGCTTGGCATTCACAGATAATTGCTGACAGGCATAATGTAAAGGTAAGGGATCAGGTTTACGTTTTTCCAGCGTATCACCACCAATCAGTAATTCAAATAGGCCGTTTAACGCTAAGCCATTAATAATTGGTGCAATAAATTGTTTGGGTTTATTAGTGATAAGCACTAAGCGATAACCGTTATTTTTGAGCGCTATTAATGTGTTTAGAACATCAGGGTAGAGTCGAGTATCAATACAATTATGGGCTTTATACGCCTGATAAAATAGTTGTAATGTACGGGCTATCAGTGCTTGATCTAAATCAGTTGAAATTTCAGCATGACCAGATAAAGCACGTTGTATTAATATATTGGCTCCGTTACCAACCCAGCCACGAATTACCGCTTCACTAAAAGGCGCTAACCCTAGTTCAATTAACGCCTGATTTACCGCAAAAGCTAAGTCAGGCGCACTGTCAACTAAAGTACCATCGAGATCAAACAGTAAACTACTTTTATTTAAAAATTTCAAATTGGCTTCTACATAGAATCATTGATAGTCAGGCATAATATTTTATAAAGGTA
>DPHE01000024.1:2881-9889 GCA_003521815.1 Colwellia sp. | reverse complement strand
CCTAAACCTATTACTTCTTTTCTAGCCATATTATTTCTCCATTTCAAAGCCATTTACACGATTAAAGGAATATTAATAACGCATTTTATTGACCTTACTAAACAGTCATTTCAGGCACGTTGTCAGGGACAACAAGTTCTCCAGCGGTCAATGCTATAATTTCTTCAACCGAGACGCCAGGTGCTCTTTCAATTAAGTGAAACTTACCGTCTTTAATTTCTATGTAGGCAAGATCAGTGATGACTTTTTTGATACATCCTTTACCCGTTAATGGTAAAGTGCAGTTACTTAATAATTTTGATACACCATGTTTAGAAGCGTGCGTCATCGTGACGATAATATTATCAGCACCGGCAACTAAATCCATCGCGCCGCCCATTCCTTTAATCAACTTCCCCGGGATCATATAAGAAGCAATATTCCCATTAACATCCACTTCAAAGGCACCCAGTACCGTTAAATCTACATGCCCACCACGTATCATAGCAAAAGAAGTGGCACTATCAAATAACGATGCCCCAGTAGCCATGGTAACCGTTTGTTTACCTGCATTGATCAAATCGGCATCTATCTCGTCTTCGGTGGGAAATTGCCCCATCCCTAAAAGACCGTTCTCAGATTGAAGCATAACTTCCATGCCTTCTGGTACATAGTTTGCGACCAAGGTAGGAATACCAATACCCAAGTTAACGTAATAGCCATCTTGTAATTCTTGTGCGACTCTTTGAGCCAATTGTTCACGAGTTAACGCCATATTATTCTCCTTAAACTGAACGCACAGTGCGTTGTTCTATGCGTTTTTCAAAGTTGCCTTTGATTAAACGGTTAACATAAATACCGGGGGTATGAATTTCATTAGGATCTAACTCACCAGGTTCAACAATTTCTTCCACTTCTACTACCGTAATTTTACCGGCAGTTGCCGCCATAGGGTTGAAGTTACGCGCCGTATGGCGAAACACTAAATTACCGTAACGATCTGCTTTCCATGCTTTCACGATAGCAAAATCACCGGTAATAGCTTCTTCCAAAATATAATCTCTGCCATTGATATTACGCTCTTCTTTCCCTTCTGCTACCGGAGTACCCACACCGGTGGCTGTGAAAAAGGCAGGAATACCTGCACCGCCAGCACGCATCTGTTCTGCTAACGTACCTTGTGGGGTCAATTGTACTTCTAATTCACCCGACATCATTTGACGTTCAAATTCAGCATTTTCACCCACGTATGACGCAATAATTTTTTTTATTTGACGCTTTGGTAATAATAAACCTAAGCCAAAATTATCAACACCACAGTTATTCGACGCAACGGTAAGCCCTTTGGTCCCCATTTTTTCTATTTGGGCGATTAACCCTTCAGGAATACCACATAAGCCAAAGCCACCAGCAATAACCGTCATGTTATCTTCAAGACCCGCCATTGCTTCTTCATAGCTTGCCACCACTTTATCAAATCCAGACATGTTTTAATCCTTAAGAGGTTTATTTTGTAAAAATATTGACGGCAATAATCAATTATGATGAAATATTTAGCAAGTTAATTTTTTATAATTATTAATAAATAATTTAAATATTTCAAAAAGACCATTATGAATAACGCCACAATAAAACAATTGCGCGCCTTTGTTACGGTTGTCGATTCAGGTAACTTTGCAGAAGCATGCGTGTTATTGCACCTATCACAGCCCGCTTTAAGTATTGCGATCAAAAACCTAGAGCAAGGGATTGGTGGTAAGTTATTGATTCGTTCAACTAAAACATCAGTATTAACCCCTGAAGGAAAAGAGTTTTACCCTACAGCAAAACTGTTACTAAATGATTGGGATAATGCCTTTAATGACTTAAATGATTTGTTTTCGTTAAAACGAGGTAAATTAGAGGTTGCAGCGATGCCGTCATTTGGCAGTAGTTTACTTCCAAGCTATATCCGACTTTTTAGCGACCAACACCCCAACATTAATATCAAAGTGCATGATGTTATCGCCGAAGATACCATTGCGATGGTTAGGGCAGGACGAGTTGAACTGGCGGTAACGTTTGATCCTGGTGAGTGTGATGATCTCACTTTTTATCCTTTATTTAGCGATAATTTTATCGTCGCACTTCCTGAACATCACCCCTTATTAAGCTGTAAAAATATTTCTTGGCAGGCTATTGCTCAATATCCCTTTATCGCCTTACAAAAACCCTCGAGTATTCGAGAGCTCATTGACAAAACCATCATAGCGAACAAGTTACAGTTAACCATTGCGTTTGAAGCGCATCAATTAGCAACAATCGGAAAAATGATTTCTGAGCAGCTTGGCATTAGTATTATGCCCTCGTTATGTAAGCCGCAATTACAATCACAAGGAGTCCTGTGTCGCCCGCTCAAATCGCCATTGGTCAGCCGTCGGGTTGGTATTGTCAAAAAAAGGCGAATTCCATTATCCACCACAGCCCAAGCTCTAGTGAATATTATAAAGGCGCATTCTAAGAATATAATGGATGAAAATTTATGATGAAGTGACGTGATTTAATGATCATGTTTTTGTGTTTTTTACACATAAGGCGCTGATTATTCAGCCAAGGTATTCCGAAAGCTAGACTACGAAGGTGAATTAGTTGCGATTAGTTAAACCTCTATAAGGATCTCGCCGTCTTATTATTGCCGCATGACTTAGTTCAAATAGAGTCGTTCTAATCGACAAGGTTTAAGGTCACTTTTTTTATCGTAAAATCCTCTGGATCCCCCTTCACCTTAAAACCGAATACCTTACAAAGCCTTAACATTGTCTGATTTTCGGCAAGAATATCTCCGTAAATTTCTTTAATACCACGGCTCTTAGCATAATCAATAATACGTCGCATTAACAGAATACCAAGACCCATTCCAGTCATTTCATGACTGACGATCACTGCATATTCAGCACTGTTATTGTCTGCATCCGCAATGATACGGACAACACCATATATTGTAGCTTTCCCAGGCACTCCAAGACTAGTAAGAACAAGTGCCATTTCGCGATCATAGTCAATCTGGGTAAATCTTGCGGCAGTCACATGAGACATAACTTGTGATGGTGCAAAAAAACGGAAGCGAACTTCCTCAGGTGTAAGATTGGCAAATCCTGCCAGTAATGCCGGTTCATCCTCGGGCAGAATGGGGCGAAGTAAAAGCGTACGTCCATCACCTAAGGGAATTAATTCTTCCATTTCCTTAGGGTAAGGACGTATAGCCAGGCGATTTACGGTGACTTCAGATGTCTTTTTAATCTTCACACGGGCACCCAACGTCACAACACCACTGGCATTAACCCGTAAAGGATTAATATCAAGTTCCGCTATTTCTGGATTATCAATGACCAGCTGAGAAACTTTTATCAAGGTAACAGCGATCGCATCTAGGTTTGCAGATGGAAACCCATGGTATCCCTTTAACAGCTTATAAACCTTCGTACGGGAAATTATATCTCTGGCGAAATGCATGTTCATAGGTGGCAGCCCAATCGCCTTGTCATTAATAACGTCAACCGCTCTTCCTCCGTGACCAAATGCTATCACTGGGCCGAAGTTAGCATCTTCTATCATACCAATAAACAGTTCGTAAGCATGTCGAGACTCTAGCATTGGCTCTATACTAAATCCCATTAATTGTGCCTGTGGTTGACTCTCTTTAATTTTTTTAAGCATCTCTTCAGCAGCTTCACGAACAGACTCCGGCCCCATAAGATTCAAGGCGACACCAGCCACGTCAGATAGGTGAATATCGGGAGAAATAATTTTTAAAACCACCGGAACGCCAAGCAATGCAGCGTTATTCATTGCCTGCTTCACAGTGTGAACAACCGTTGTCATGACTACAGGGATATCATAAGCCGTCAACAATTGTTTCGATTCAGAATCGGTTAGCCAATAACGATCCTCGAGTAAAACCTGTTCAATTAATGTACGAGATTTATTCGTATCTATAGAAAAGTCTTCTGGTATCGACTGTGGTGTTTCCATCAACATTTTCTGGCGGTGTCGATAGTTAACCAGAGACATAAATGCCGTCACTGCCTGTTCAGGAGTCTCATAAAAGGGTATTTTATGTTTTATAAAAATAGCCCGTGCGTCATTAACGGCTTGCTCTCCTACCCAACTGGCTAGTAGTAAAGTTTTTTGATTACGGGAAACATTATTAACCACAGCATATGCAGCATTTACACTAGAGGCAATGGTAGTAGGGCAATTCAATACCAAGATGGCATCAATATTACTATCTTGATTGAGAATTTGAATAGCGCTCGAATAACGATCACCGGTTGCGTCACCGATAATATCAACAGGATTTCGGTGTGACCAGATCGGCGGCAATACCTGATTCAATTTTTCGATTGTTTCACTGGAAAGGGAGGCAAGTTGTCCACCTTGATCAATCAGTGCATCAGCGGTCAGAACACCTAGACCCCTTCCATTGGTTAAAATAGCCATACGATTACCGCGTGGTGGTTTAGCAATAGAAAGCGTCTCTAAAGCCTCAAACATTTCCTCAAGACTAAATATACGCAGTATTCCTGCACGACAAAATACAGCATCGTAAATAGCATCTTCGCTGACGAGTTTTCCAGTGTGTGATACCGCTGTTTGTGTGTCGTCAGAATAACGACCCGCCTTGAGTACTAAAACAGGCTTTACCCTCGCTGCTAACCGTGCTGCTGACATAAATTTACGGGCTGAAGTAATGTCTTCTATATACAAAAAAATGGCGCTAGTGTGCTTGTCATTAGCGAGATAATCAAGCATATCTCCAAAATCCACATCCGCCATATTACCTAGTGATACCAGATGAGAAAAACCGATATTACGCGATGCAGCCCAATCTAATACCGAAATCAAGACCGCACCTGACTGACTGACAAAAGCCAACTTACCTTTAGCTGGTTTTATAGGTGAAAAACTGGCATTTAAGCCAATCTGGGGAAGTAGAATACCGAGACAATTCGGTCCAATAATTCGTATATTATATTGTTGAGCAACATCGATAATAGCCTTTTGCATAGCTTTAGCATAGGGCTCATCTAGTGTATCAAATCCAGCAGAAATAATGATGACTGCCTTAGTGCCGCGCATACCTAACTCGGTAATCAGCGCTAGTACGCTAGCGGGTGTAGTCGCAATAACAGCCAATTCAGGAATGGTGGGCAAGCTTGCAACATCAGGGTAACATTGCTTAGCATCTATAGGCTCATATTGGGGGTTTATCAACATAATAGGGCCGGCATAGCCAGAAGACAATAGGTTTTGAACCAATACGGCCCCAATAGATGATGCCCTGTTGCTAGCACCGATGAGTACCACCGATTTGGGATTTAAAAGATACTTCAGGTTATAAATTGACATACTTTTTATTTCTATCTGGTGTGGTGAACTTTCCCTTGTTTATGTCTATCATAACGCTATAAACATAACATTCCTTGATTCACCTAATGTAAACTAATGAATAATCAATGGGATTTAAATTAATTAAATCGCTAAGAGTAAAAACCTTGAACGAAATAACACTGATATCAAAAATACTCGAATCACTGGTTGAAGTTGCACCTGAAATATTACCAGATGAAATTAATCCGTCAGTCAATTTCCGTGATCAATTTGAAATTGATTCTATCGATTATCTCAACTTTATTCTTACGCTAGAGAAAAAGCTAAATATTAAAATACCCGATTTTGATTATCCAAAACTATCAAGTCAGGCTGGTTGTCTTTCCTATCTTTCTTCTCATACAATAATCCAGAATAAATTCGAAAAAGCCCTCGCGACAGGTGATCATTAAATTATGTAGCCACCCTGAACATCATTAGAGAGAGATAATTTAATGAAAAGTTTTGATACTCAAACAGCGGCATCAATTTTAATCACCACATGTAAATAAACGCAACGAGAGGGATAAAACCTAGGTAACTTATGACCAATAGCATTATTGACTTGAAGATCAAAAATCAATTCGTCATTCACTATAAGGCATTTGCTCTGGAAAGGTTTTATCTGCCACTAAGGCGCCGCTTTCATCAACAAAAGAGGGTATTTTGCATAAGGTTCCTTAAATAACGAATCAACTACTATTTACATTAGAGTCTTCTAATGTAAATATAGGGCAGATATTTACAGATTACAATGAAAAAAATTACAGTCGTGTTTTGTTTGTAAACAAAGGTATAATCCCTGTATTCAATTATTCTAAGAAAAGTAAATTATGAACGATAATAACAGCACACTTAACACGTTTTTGGTTGAGGTTAAACCAACCCAAAAGTTATGGGCATTACAAGACAAAGACAGTGAAGATTGGGTAGTGCTTGATTCTATTGCCTACGAAAACACCGACGTGATGCCACTGTGGTCAAGTGCTGAATTAGCGCAACAACATTGCATCGAAGAATGGGCTAATTATATTCCTTGTGAAATCTCATTAGCAGACTGGTTTGAGTTTTGGCTTGAAGACTTAAACGAAGACGGTGTTATTGTGGGAGTAAATTGGCAAGGTAATGATGAATACGTGGAAATGGAACTGGCTGATTTCACCCAAGCATTAACCGCAATTGAGTCGTTGAAATAACCCCTATCTCCTGTTATCGCTTGTTTACCCTTATCGCGTCACAGGCTAAGGGTTTTTAGAGCAACTCAGTAAAGCCAGTGAAACAGCATGTCTGTTCACGATCATCTCAGAAATAATGGCTAATTAATTAGTTATCACAAGATTTACCATCAGCACTTATCTCATCAGAGGTAAATGTAGCAGAGCTAAAACATTTAGTGCCAATCATTTCATCCCATTTAAAATCAAGTAAACCTAAGCTGCCACAGATTAACCAGTTATCAGCAAATGCCCAACGACCATCTAGCTCTATACCCACTGAGGTTGCTTGACCGCCGTTTTCAATAAAACACCCCGTTCCACCATCATAAAATGTCCTGATTTACGTACCACTAAAATGGTTGATATTGTCATTTGGTATATTTATTATATTTATTATTATTAT
>DPHE01000024.1:649-2554 GCA_003521815.1 Colwellia sp. | reverse complement strand
CGTTATTAGTGTTTTTATGGACTCTATTTTTATTGTTTTATCATTTTGGCTGGCCCTATTTTTACGTTTTGATAATGGACTAGATATATACAATGCCAGTTATTGGACCGTAATTACCTGCGTTGTCCCTCTAACGATATTGACCAGTGTAAAATTAGGCTTGTATCGGTCAGTACTTCGATTTTTAAGTTTAGAGGCTGTTACCGCTATATTTTCAAGTGTGGTAATCTCTTGTGTACTACTGGAATTCTTTTCAACGTTTTCTTATACCAATATCCCGCGTTCTATTCCTGTTGTTTATGGCGCATTTCTACTCGTTTTATTGGGCGGTAGTCGTTTTGTTATACGCAGTTGGGTCAGTGAGCATGACAAACAAAGTAATGTATTGATCTATGGTGCAGGCTCTTCGGGTATTCAACTGCTTAATTCGTTACAAAACTGCGCTGACTATTCGCCCAAATTTTTTATTGATGAGGATAAAAAGTTAACTGGTTTAAGTATCAGTAATATACGGGTATATGCCCCCAGCGAGATTGAACGCTTGGTTGCTAAACATAATATCACCCGTATTTTATTAGCGTTACCCCGCGCCAGTAAAAGCAATAGAGCACGAATAGTCAATTCGCTTGAGCATATAAAAGTGGAAGTGTTAGCAATACCTAATATGACTGACTTAGTCTCGGGTAAAGCCAAAATTAATGACTTTGTTGAAGTGGGTATTGATGACTTGCTCGGTCGTGATATTGTACCCGCAAAAGAAAATTTACCGCATGCCGAGATTAAAAACAAAGTGGTGATGGTAAGCGGCGCGGGCGGCTCTATTGGCGCTGAATTATGCAGACAAATAATACAACAAAAACCCACTCAACTTATCTTATTTGAACTCAGTGAGTTTAATTTATACACCATACATAAAGAGCTTGAAAATTACATTTTACATAACAACTTAACCGTTGAACTCTTTCCTATTTTAGGCAATGTTCAAAACAAGTTCTCTACTGAAAAAGTTCTAAAAAGTTTTAACGTACAAACCATTTACCACGCCGCCGCTTATAAACATGTGCCCATGGTTGAAGGCAATGTGGTTGAAGGGGTTTATAACAATGTGTTTGGTACCTTACATTTAGCGCAAACGGCCATTGCAGCCCGTGTTGAAACGTTTGTTTTAATCTCCACCGACAAAGCCGTACGCCCTACTAATGTCATGGGAACAACAAAACGCATGGCTGAATTATGTTTACAAGCGTTGGCTAAGATGCCTGAGCATAACACCCGTTTTTGTATGGTGCGATTTGGTAATGTACTCGGTAGCTCTGGTTCGGTTATTCCGTTGTTTAAAAAGCAAATCAAACAAGGCGGGCCCATTACATTAACCCATAAAGACATTACCCGTTACTTTATGACCATACCCGAAGCCGCGCAACTGGTTATACAAGCCGGTGCCATGGGTACTGGCGGTGATGTATTTGTGCTTGATATGGGTAAATCAGTAAAAATTTATGACTTAGCAACAAAATTAATCCACTTGTCTGGTTTGCACTTAATACACGCAGGAAACCCTGAAGGTGATATTGCAATTGTGGAAACCGGGCTTCGCCCAGGTGAAAAATTGTACGAAGAATTACTAATTGGTGACAAGATAGAAAAAACAACACATGAACGCATTATGACCGCGCAAGAGGTGTTTTTACCTTGGATAGAATTAAAAATAATACTAGAAAAACTAAGAACTGCCTGTATTGATGTCGACCAACAGGCCATCAGAAGAATCTTATTAGATGCCCCTACCGGCTTCGCACCCAGTGATAACATTTGCGATTATGTTTATCACCAAAAACCACCGGTTAAAGCCTCGATAAAATTAGTAAAAAATTTTTAAGATCACACAATTTTATAGCGTAAATT
>DPHE01000024.1:0-483 GCA_003521815.1 Colwellia sp. | reverse complement strand
AATTTTATAGCGTAAATTATAAAAAGTTAATTGATAACACCGCGTGTTTAGTTAGCTGCGTATTGAGTAAGTAATGACAAGGGTAAGTATGTCAAATAAAAATAAATATCATTGGTTTTTATTAACCAGTAAATCACGCGAAGAACAACGCGCGGTTGACAACTTAACCAACCAAGGGCTTGAAGTGTTTTTACCTAAAATAGCCAAGGTAACAAAAAGAAAAGGCGTGAAGTCAGTGTCATTACAACCCCTGTTTCCAGGTTATTTATTTATACACCTTGATCAAAATGAAGCTAACTTTAATGCCATACGCTCTACTCGAGGAGTGGGCAGTTTTGTTCGTTTTGGCGTAAACCTGGCAACATTAAGCGAGAAGTTAATACAACAAATAAGACAAAATATAGAAGGTAGCGTTAATAAATCATTAAATGATTTATTAACGTACCAACAGGGTGAAAAAGTAAAAGTAACCCAAGGCCCATT